>NZ_JAJSLU010000001.1:431529-494040 GCF_023063025.1 Pseudomonas sp. YL2
AGACCGACAGGGCAGCGACCCGCCTTGCGAGCGGGCCCGCCCCCACAGGACCCCGCGACCCCGTGGGGGGGCGACCCTCCTCGCGAAGGCGGCCCTTCAGGCGATAGAAATTACTGGCCAAGGCTCGAAGAGCTTTGCCCCACCGCCAGCCCCGCCCGGATCGCCGCCAGCGCCGCCTGGTAATACGCCTTGCCTTCGGTGGACTCGGCGAAGGTCGCGAACTGCTCCAGTTCGTCATCCGACAGATCGCGATAAACGTAGAGCAGCGTGTTGTTCAGGTCGGCGCCGATCTGCTCCATCAGGCGCTGGCGCTGACCGTTCAGCATGCCTTGCGCCTGACCGCCGCCGAGCAGGCCGGGGATCATCGAACTCAGACTGTCCGCCGCCACCCCGGCAATCGCCAGGCTGACTTCCGCGCCGGCCTCGCGGGCGGGCAGGGCCTGGGCCAGATGGCCGATGATCAGCAGGCGGCTGTCGCTGGCCTGCATCTTCGGCAGGCCCTTGGCGTTCTTCGCCAGTTGATCGCGACGGGTGGCGAGCAATTCAGCGGCGACGATTTTCTTGCCCAGCGGCGATTGAAAAAAAGTCAGCGCCGGTTGTGGATCGGCAAGGTGCTGGCGCAGTTGCGCTTCGGCACGCTGATCCATGGCCTGGGGGGCGAAGCGCTGGTTGCTGTTGTTGACCAGGGCTTGAAACACCGCCGGCGGCAGGTTGTTCTGGTAGCGCTGCTGCGCGGCACTCAGGGCATCATTGAAATGCGCACGTTGATCTGGCCAGCCGGCGATCTTGTACAGCTGATCGTGGCCGTCCGCCCAGGCGGGCAAAACGCAGAACATCAACAGTGAAAAAAGCAAACGGCGCATAGGGACTCCTGTCAGCAGCGGACTATTCTCCGTGCGGTGCCGGGACTTGTCGAGAATTCGTAGCAAGCCGCTGCGTGGCTCTGTCGGATTTCCTGCCGCCGGCATACTATGCGCGCCATGCAAATATCCTCTGAACACCCGCTGCTGTTACGCATCGTCGACGACCTGGCCGAACACGGCTGGTCGCAGCAGAACATTTTCCTGCCCGCAGGTTTGACCCGCGAGCTGGCGGCCGAGTGCCGCAAACGTGAGGCCGAGGGTGAACTGGCGCCGGCAGCGGTAGGCCGTGGGCCGTTTTCAGAGATTCGCGAGGGTATTCGTGGCGACCACATCCAGTGGATCGACCCGGGCCAGGCCGAGGCCAGCGACCGTTATCTGAACCTGATGGACAGCCTGCGCGAGGCGCTCAATCGCGGGCTGTTCCTCGGGCTCGAGGATTTCGAGTGCCACTTCGCCCTGTATCCGCCGGGCGCGTTTTACCGTAAGCACGTTGATCGTTTTCGCGACGACGACCGGCGCATGGTCTCGGCGGTGGTCTACCTCAATGACGCGTGGCTGCCGGAAGACGGCGGTCAGTTGCGCATGTATCTGGACGAAGACCGGGTCCACGACGTGCAACCCACCGGCGGCTGTCTGGTGGTGTTCCTCTCCGGTGAGGTGCCCCATGAAGTGCTGCCGGCGCACCGCGAACGCCTGTCGCTGACCGGCTGGTTCCGCCGCCGTGGCAACGAGCCGTTCTGATATGCAGAAGATTCTGGTCAGCCGCTGCCTGTTGGGCCACCGCGTGCGTTACGACGGCGGGGCCAGCGGTCCATTCGATCTGCTCGAACAGTGGATCGCCGAAGGCCGTGTGGTGCCGCTGTGTCCGGAAGTGGCTGGCGGTTTGCCAACCCCGCGTGCAGCGGCGGAAATCCCCGGCGGGCAGGGCGCCGAAGTGCTCGATGGCACGGCGGCGGTGATCACCAGCGAGGGCGAGGACGTCAGCGCGCAGTTTCTCGACGGCGCGCGGCAGGCGCTGGCGCTGGTGCAAAAGCACGGCATCCGCGTCGCGGTGCTCAAGGCCAACAGTCCTTCCTGCGGGAATTTGTTGACCTATGACGGGACGTTCAGTGGGGTGAAGGTCTCGGGAGAAGGCGTTACGGCGGCGCTGCTCAAACGCCATGGGGTGCAAGTCTTTAGTGAGCTCGAACTACCGCAGGCCGCTCTGGCCCTGACCCACCTCGACTGAAAGCCCACCGTAGACCCCTGTAGGAGTGAGCCTGCTCGCGATAGCAGTCTATCAGCACATGAGTGAATGACTGACAGACCGCTATCGCGAGCAGGCTCACTCCTACAGGGTTTGTGTGTTCATTTAGGTTCGGTGAACCACTTCTCGGACAACCCCGCCAACCGCCCATCCGCCTTGATCCGCTGCAACGCACCCGCAAGGCTCGCCTGAAACGCCGGATTACCCTTCTGAAACGGAATCGCCAACTCCACCGGCACCGCGGCCTTCGGCTTCTCCTCGGTCAACGCCTGTACCAGCACCATCGGTCGCGGCTGCTCATCCTGCTTCGCCAGCAGCTGCGAATCGACCTTGCCGTAAGGCTCGCTGACGTCGAAACGATCCTTGAGTTCAGGTGTCAGTGCTATGTGGTTGAGCGCAACGTCGTACTTGCCGCTTTCAACGCCCTGGAGCAGGTCGGCTTCGTCGGTGACGATGAAGTCGGCGCGCACATCCAGCTCGTTGGCCAGCAGTTGCCCAAGCTCGACCTCGAACCCCGTGAGTGTGTCGCCATCCTTGAAATTGAAGGGCGGTGTATTAGCCTCAAGGGCAATGCGCAACTCGCCACGGTCGTTGACGTCATCAATCAGTTCGGCGTGAGCCAGAGGGCTCAGAAGGGGTAGCAGGCAGATCAGGCCAGGCAGAAAGCGCATGGTCACTCCTTTGAAATCATTATTGCGATGCTCTGAGTCAGGCTCGCTTTGCTATGGTTGTCGAGTGCCTTCGACAACGAATGGTCATGAAGTTGTCATGACCGCGCGGATTTTACGGAAAAACTGGAGAAGAGAATGAAAACGTTTATGTCACGAGCAGCCTTGGCTGGCCTGTTGATGGGTGTTTCAGTGCTGGCCAGTGCAGCGACCCCGGCACCCAAGGGCGCCGAAGTGTTCATCGTTTCTCCCGAAGACGGGGCCACGGTTTCTCAGGAGTTCAAGGTCAAGTTCGGGGTCAAGGACGTTGCGCTGGCACCCGCCGGTGACGTCACCAAGAACACCGGTCACCACCACCTGCTGATTGATGCCAAGGAAATCGTTCCGGCCGGTTCCGTCGTGCCGACCGATGCCAACCACATGCACTTCGGCAAGGCGCAGACCGAGGCCACGATCAAACTGGCCCCGGGCAAGCACACCTTGCAACTGGAGCTGGGCGACAGCGGCCATATGGCGTTTGATCCGCCGATCGTGTCGAAAAAGATCACCGTCAACGTCGAATGACGTTTTCGCACGCATGAAAAAGGGAGCCCGAAGGCTCCCTTTTTTTGTCGCTCAGCGTCGGATCAGAACAACACGCGGCTACGGATAGTACCGTTGACGTGTTGCAGCTTCTCTTGCGCCAGCTCCGAGTACTCGGCGTCAACGTCGATCACCACGTAACCGACTTTCTCGTTGGTCTGCAGGAACTGACCGGAGATGTTGATACCGTTTTCGGCGAAGACCTTGTTGATCTCGCTCATCACACCCGGAATGTTCTCGTGGATATGCAGCAGACGGTGCTTGCCAGGGTGAGCCGGCAGGGCCACTTCCGGGAAGTTCACCGACGAAACGGATGTACCGTTGTCGCTGTACTTGACCAGTTTTTCCGCCACTTCCAGACCGATGTTGGCCTGCGCTTCGGCAGTCGAGCCACCGATGTGCGGGGTCAGGATCACGTTGTCCAGGCCACGCAGCGGGCTTTCGAACTCTTCGTCGTTGGAGCGTGGCTCCACCGGGAATACGTCGATGGCCGCGCCGATCAGGTGCTTGTCCTTGATCGCGTCCGCCAGGGCGTCCAGCTCGACCACGGTGCCGCGCGCGGCGTTGATCAGGATGCCGCCCTTCTTGATGGCGCGGATTTCCTTCTCGCCGATCATCCACTGGGTCGCAGCGGTTTCCGGAACGTGCAGGGTGACGATGTCGGACATGCCCAGCAGCTCGTGCAGGTTGCCGACCTGAGTGGCGTTGCCCAGCGGCAGCTTGGTCACGGTGTCGTAGAAGAACACCTGCATCCCCAGGCCTTCCGCCAGAACCGACAGCTGCGTACCGATCGAGCCATAGCCGACGATGCCGAGTTTCTTGCCACGGATCTCGAAGGAGTTGGCTGCGGACTTGATCCAGCCGCCACGGTGGCAGGAAGCGTTTTTCTCAGGGATGCCGCGCAGCAGCAGGATCGCTTCGGCCAGCACCAGTTCCGCGACGGAGCGGGTGTTGGAGTACGGCGCGTTGAACACGGCGATACCGCGCTCGCGGGCAGCACTCAGGTCAACCTGGTTGGTGCCGATGCAGAAACAGCCGACCGCGACCAGCTTCTTCGCGTGATCGAAGATCTCTTCGGTCAGTTGGGTGCGCGAACGAATGCCGATGAAGTGAGCGTCAGCGATCTTTTCCTTGAGCTCGGCTTCCGGCAAGGAGCCTGTCAGGTATTCGATGCTGGTGTAGCCCGCCGCCTTGAGGACGTCGACAGCCGATTGGTGGACGCCTTCGAGAAGAAGGAACTTGATCTTGCTCTTATCGAGAGAAGTCTTGCTCATCTGCGTAAACCTGTATCCCGGAGAAAAATGGCAGGAAATGGTCAACAGACATTGACCTGGACGACAAGAATGCCGTCACCGCAGAACTGGCCTTGGGCACTGGCCTGCGGGGTCGGTATGCTAGCATAGCCACCCTGCTAAACACTCATTCCTGCGACGTGAAGCGTCTTCAGGATGACCATGAATTGTTCGAGAGTTCTGTCGATGACCAATCCTGCCCTGATTGATGAACTGAAGACCCTGGTCGAGCCTGGCAAGGTCCTGACCGACGCCGACTCCCTGAATGCGTACGGCAAGGATTGGACCAAGCACTTTGCGCCCGCGCCAAGCGCCATCGTGTTTCCCAAGACCATCGAACAGGTGCAGGCCATTGTCCGTTGGGCCAACACCCATAAAGTGGCGCTGGTGCCGTCGGGCGGGCGCACCGGGCTGTCCGCCGCCGCCGTTGCCGCGAATGGCGAAGTGGTCGTCTCGTTCGACTACATGAACCAGATTCTCGACGTGAACCTCACTGACCGCACCGCCGTGTGTCAGCCGGGCGTGGTCACCGAGCACTTGCAGAACGTCGCCGAAGAAAACGGCCTGTACTACCCGGTGGACTTCGCGTCGGCCGGTTCCAGTCAGATTGGCGGCAATATCGGCACCAATGCCGGCGGGATCAAGGTGATTCGCTACGGCATGACCCGTAACTGGGTCGCCGGCCTGAAAGTGGTTACCGGCAAGGGCGATGTGCTGGAGCTGAACAAGGACCTGATCAAGAACGCTACCGGTTACGACTTGCGCCAGTTGTTCATCGGCGCCGAAGGCACCCTCGGCTTTGTGGTCGAAGCGACCATGCGTCTGGATCGCGCGCCGAAAAACCTCACCGCGATGGTCCTCGGCACCGCCGACTTCGACTCGATCATGCCGGTGCTGCACGCCTTCCAGGGCAAACTCGACCTGACCGCGTTCGAATTCTTCTCCGACAAGGCATTGGCCAAAGTGCTGGGCCGTGGCGACGTACCGGCGCCGTTCGAAACCGGCTGCCCGTTCTACGCGCTGCTGGAATTCGAAGCGACCAGCGAAGCAGTGGCCAACACGGCGCTGGAAACCTTCGAGCATTGCGTTGAGCAGGGCTGGGTACTGGACGGCGTAATGAGTCAGAGCGAAACCCAGCTGCAGAACCTGTGGAAGCTGCGCGAGTACATCTCCGAGACCATCTCGCACTGGACACCTTACAAGAACGACATCTCGGTCACCGTGTCGAAAGTCCCGGCATTTCTGCAGGAAATCGACGCCATCGTCGGTGAACACTACCCGGACTTCGAAATCGTCTGGTTCGGCCACATCGGCGACGGCAACCTGCATTTGAACATTCTCAAGCCGGATAACCTGAGCAAGGACGAGTTCTTCGCCAAGTGCGCGACCGTCAACAAGTGGGTGTTCGAAACCGTCGAGAAGTACAACGGTTCGATCTCCGCCGAGCACGGCGTGGGCATGACCAAGCGCGACTACTTGACCTACAGCCGTTCTCCGGTCGAAATCGAGTACATGAAAGCGGTCAAAGCGGTGTTCGACCCGAACGGCATCATGAACCCGGGCAAGATCTTCGCGGTTTGATTGGCAATCCCTGATGAATCAATGAAGGCAGGAGTCGGTAAATGAGCTATCAGCACCAGTACGTCGACGGCACGCGCATTCACTTCCCGATCGGGAAAGTGGTGTGCATTGGCCGTAATTATGCCGAACACGCCAAGGAACTGGACAACCCGGTGCCTACCGAGCCGTTGCTGTTCATCAAGCCAGGCAGTTGCGTGGTGCCACTGGAAGGCGGTTTCAGCATTCCGACCGAGCGCGGTTCGGTGCACTACGAAGCGGAAATCGCCGTGTTGATCGGCAAGCCGCTGTCGACCAAGCCGAGCCGCGAAGAAGTGCTGGATGCGATCTCCGGTTTCGCCCCGGCGCTGGATCTGACCTTGCGCGACAAGCAGGCCGAACTCAAGTCCAAGGGCCTGCCATGGGAAATCGCCAAGTCGTTCGACGGCGCGGCGGTGATTGCCCCGTTCGTGGTTGGCAGCACTTTCTCTGATCTGACCGACATCGGCATTCGCCTGACCATCAACGGTGAAGTGCGCCAGGACGGCAACAGCAGCGCGATGCTCAACCCGATCGTGCCGATGATCCAGCACATGGCCGGCTGCTTCTCGCTGCAGGCCGGCGACGTGATCCTCACCGGCACGCCAGTGGGCGTCGGTCCGCTGAATGTCGGCGATGACATCGTGCTGGAACTGGTTGGCGCGAGCAGCTTCAGCAGCAGCGTACGTTAATCGCCACGCCGCAAATCCTTTGTGGGAGCGAGCCTGCTCGCGAAGGCGCCAGGTCAGTCGACATCATTGTTGACTGATACTTCGTCTTCGCGAGCAGGCTCGCTCCCACATCGCTTTGTGGTGTCCTGAAGAAGGTTGGCGGCACACGCCAATCCCGCCATTTGCCGTTTTTTTCACATCCTGTCCGGATAATTCCTCGCATTCTGGCGTCTGAGCCGGCCTCTTTGTGCTATTACCCTTAGCCTGAATTTTCGGAACGCGTCCCTGATGTCAGCTCACACTCAGCTCAATCCTCCTCGTCGCTCACGTTTCGCCCTGCGCTGGTATGTCTGGCTGTTGCTGGTGCTTGCCGCCGCGTATGGCCTGGCGTTTGCCATGCACTGGGACGACCGTGGCCTGCTGTGGCTGCGCGAGCGCTTCGAAAGCCAGACCGAGCAAAAGGCGAGTATCTGGCTGCCGGACTATCGGGCGGTGATCGACGGCAAACTGCTGCCGGGCATGGAAAAGGACGAGGCCTCGGACCTGTCCTACAACCCGCAGACCAAAACCCTGTTTTCGGTGATGGGCAAGAATCCGTTTCTGGTCGAACTGACCCTGCAGGGTGATGTGCTGCGCAAGATGCCGCTAGTGGGCTGGAGCAACCCGGAAGGCGTGACCGTGATGGAAAACGGCCTGATGGCGATTGTTGATGAGCGCGAACACCTGCTGACCATCGTCAAGGTCGATGCCAGCACCCGCGAGCTGAATATCGCCGACTTCCCGAAATACGATCTCGGTCCGTCGAAAAACCAGAACAAGGCATTCGAAGCAATCACCTGGGATCCGCACAATCAACAGCTACTGCTGGGCGAAGAGCGTCCGCCGGCGCTGTTTACCTGGAAGAGCGACGGCAGCCAGATCCTCAAGGGCGACAAGCAGAAGCTGGCCAGCGATGAACTGGATATCCGCAACCTGTCGGCGCTGGCGATCGACCCGCGTACCGGCCACACCCTGGTGCTGTCTGCCGATTCGCATCTGTTGTTGGAGCTGGACGAGAAGGGTGAGCAGGTCAGCTTCATGACCCTGCTTGGCGGCTTCAATGGTTTGAAGGACACCATCCCCCGCGCCGAAGGCGTGACCATGGACGACGCCGGTACGCTGTACATGGTCAGCGAGCCGAACCTGTTCTATCGCTTCGAAAAGCAGAAATAACCACCTTTCACTAATCCTCATGTAGGAGCTGCCGCAGGGTTGTCTTGTGGCCTGAGGCAAGTGGCCATTAAGCTTCAGTTCAGACAGGCGTGATATTTCATCCGCCTGTTTTGATCCCGAGCCTGCCTGAATGCGTCGACTTGCCCGCCCCAAACCCCTGTTTATCATCCTGTCGGTTGTTGTCCTGATCGTGTTGATCGCGATCGGCCAATACCTGCGCCTGTTCGAGCGCGCCTGGTTCAATCTGCATACCTTGTGGCAGCCGTTGAGCAGCGAGGCCATTGGTCTGGATCAATACCGAGTCGAAGTCGAAGCCAGGGTCATCGACGGCCTGAACGACGATGTCTCGGCGCTGACCTACGATCCGGTGCGCAAAAGCCTGTTCACCGTGACCAACAAGAATGCCGAGCTGGTCGAGTTGTCCCTCGACGGCAAAATCCTGCGGCGCATCGCGCTGATTGGCTTCGGCGATCCTGAAGCGGTGGAGTTCATCAGCGCCGACACCTATGTGATCACCGACGAGCGCCAGCAACGCCTGATCAAGGTGCATCTGGAGCGGGACACCACGTTCCTTGATGCGGCGGACGCTGAACAGATGACTCTGGGCGTGCACATGAGCGGCAACAAGGGCTTCGAAGGCTTGGCGTATGACTCGGTGGGCAAGCGCCTGTTCGTCGCCAAGGAGCGTGACCCCATGCTGATTTATGAGGTGCACGGTTTTCCGCACTTCAATCCGGAAAAGTCCTACGCGGTGCACGTGATCAACAACCCCAAGCGCGATGCCGGGATGTTCGTGCGCGATCTGTCGAGCCTGCAATACGACGAGCGCAGCGGCCATTTGCTGGCGCTGTCCGACGAGTCGGGGCTGATTCTGGAACTGGATGTGGACGGGCGGCCGCTGAGTACCTTGTCGCTGAACAAGGGGCGGCAGGGTTTGCAGAAGAGGGTGCCGCAAGCCGAAGGCATTGCGATGGATGACGACGGGACGTTGTATCTGGTGAGTGAGCCGAACTTGTTTTATGTCTTCAAGAAACCTGCGCAAAACTGACTGACACCCCAAAAAACCAAATGTGGGAGCGGGCTTGCTCGCGAATGCGGTGTATCAGAAAAATTAATGTATCTGACACACCGCATTCGCGAGCAAGCCCGCTCCCACAGGGGGGAATGCATTTGCCTGCAAGAGTGTGGGCAGTCTGGGCTTACTCAGCCTTCAGGGTTTTCACACCTTCGCTGGTGCCCAGCAACAGCAGATCCGCCGGACGCGCCGCGAACAGGCCATTGGTGACCACGCCGACGATCGCGTTGATCTGCGCTTCCAGCTCCACCGGGTTGGTGATCTGCAGGTTGTACACGTCGAGGATGATGTTGCCGTTGTCGGTCAGCACGCCTTCGCGGTACACCGGATCGCCGCCCAGTTTCACCAGTTGGCGGGCGACGTGGCTGCGGGCCATCGGGATCACTTCGACCGGCAGCGGGAATTCGCCCAGCACCGGCACCAGTTTGCTGGCGTCGGCGATGCAGATGAAGGTCTTGGCCACGGCCGCGACGATCTTCTCGCGGGTCAGGGCCGCGCCGCCGCCCTTGATCAGGTTCAGGTGCGCGTCGCTCTCGTCGGCGCCGTCGACGTAGAACTCCAGGTCGCTGACGGTGTTCAGCTCATACACCGGAATCCCGTGGCCCTTGAGGCGCGCCGCAGTGGCTTCGGAGCTGGCAACCGCGCCATCGAATGCGCCCTTGTGCTGGGCCAGTGCATCGATGAAGCAGTTGGCGGTGGAGCCGGTGCCGACCCCGACGATGCTCTTGTCGTCGAGTTTCGGAAGGATGAAGTCGACGGCGGCCTGAGCCACTGCCTGTTTGAGTTGATCCTGGGTCATGCGGGCTCCGGAAGCGGGCAAGGTGAGTTCGGAAAGGCCGGCATTATAGCCGCAAGCCGGGCTAAAACCTCCTGATTCGTGTGGTCGCACGGGCAAAAGCCGGGTTAGACTCGTCGGTCCCGCCCAATCGCCAGTGATGCTTTCCGATGCTCGAACAGTACGTCAAAAAGATCCTCACCTCGCGCGTTTATGACGTTGCCGTAGAAACCCCGCTGCAGAACGCTCGCCAGCTCTCCGAGCGGCTGGGCAATGACATTTGGCTCAAGCGCGAAGACTTGCAGCCGGTGTTCTCGTTCAAGATTCGCGGCGCGTACAACAAGTTGACCCAACTGACCGACGAAGAGCGCGCCCGTGGCGTGGTCACCGCGTCGGCGGGCAACCATGCGCAGGGTCTGGCGCTGGCGGCGAAAGTGCTGGGCGTGAAAGCGACCATCGTGATGCCCAAGACCACCCCGGAGATCAAGGTCGAAGGCGTGCGTTCGCGCGGCGGCAAAGTCGTGCTGCACGGCGATTCCTTCCCGGAAGCACTGGCCTACTCGCTGAAACTGGTCGATGAAAAGGGCTACGTCTACATCCACCCGTACGACGATCCGCACACCATTGCCGGGCAGGGCACCGTGGCGATGGAAATTCTGCGCCAGCACCCGCAACCGCTGGACGCGATTTTCGTGCCGGTCGGCGGCGGCGGTCTGATTGCCGGCATCGCGGCGTACGTGAAATACCTGCGTCCGGACATCAAGGTCATCGGCGTCGAGCCGGACGACTCCAACTGCCTGCAAGCGGCCATGGCCGCCGGCGAGCGCGTGGTGCTGCCGACCGTGGGCATCTTCGCCGACGGCGTGGCCGTGGCGCAGATCGGCCAGCACACCTTCGACATCTGCAAGGATTACGTCGACGAAGTGATCACCGTCAGCACCGACGAGATCTGCGCGGCCATCAAGGATATTTACGACGATACCCGCTCGATCACCGAACCTGCCGGCGCCTTGGGCGTGGCCGGGATCAAGAAGTACGTCGAGTTGCGCGGCGTCAGTGGCCAGACCTTCGTCGCCATCGACTCCGGGGCCAACGTCAACTTCGATCGCCTGCGCCACGTCGCCGAGCGCGCCGAGCTGGGCGAGGGTCGCGAAGCGATCATCGCCGTGACCATCCCGGAGCAGGCCGGCAGCTTCAAGGCGTTTTGCGAAGCGATCGGCAAGCGCCAGATCACCGAATTCAACTACCGCTACAACACCGGCAGCGAAGCGCACATCTTCGTCGGCGTACAGACTCACCCGGAAAACGACCCACGCAGCGCACTGCTGGCGAGCCTGACCGAGCAGGGCTTCCCGGTACTCGACCTGACCGACAACGAACTGGCCAAGTTGCACATCCGCCACATGGTCGGCGGCCACGCGGCGCACGTGATCGACGAAGTGGTGTTCCGCTTCGAATTCCCGGAGCGTCCGGGCGCGCTGTTCAACTTTCTCAACAAGCTCGGCGGGCGCTGGAACATCTCGATGTTCCACTATCGCAATCATGGCGCGGCAGACGGCCGGGTGGTCGCCGGCCTGCAAGTACCGCATGACGAACGTCATCTGGTGCCGGCGGCACTTGAAGAAATCGGCTACCCGTACTGGGATGAAAGCGAGAACCCGGCCTATCAGCTGTTTCTTGGCTGAGCGGCTACGCTGATGGGCAGGCCCTGAGGAAATCGAACAATGGAAACGTTAACTGCCCTGAAAACCGCGCACATGGTCGCCACTGTAGTGTTGCTGGCCGGTGCGCTCGGGTTGGGAGTCTGGGTTTTTCTGGCAAAACGCAAAGGTGATGCAACGGCGGGCAGCCGCACCTTGCAACGGCCACGGGTGTTCATCTGGCTGTTGATGGGCCTGGCGTTGTTGAGCATGCCGTTCACCGGCTGGGGCATGGTGCATCTGGTCGGCTGGCCGCTGGGGCAGACCTGGCTGCTGGCCTCCAGCGTGCTGTACACCGTGGCGGCGCTGGCGTGGTTCTGGTTGCTGGTGCGGTTGAATCGCTTGCGCAAGGCGCCGGGCGGCGTTGGCAGGTTCACTTTTGCCTTGGCGTTGTTCAGCTTTGTCTGCTTTATCGCGATTGCCGGGTTGATGGGCGCCAAGCCTGTTTAAGGCTTGAGACCGCGTCGACCTCATCGCGAGCAGGCTCACTCCTACAGTTGCCCGAGTTCCAAATTTGGAATGCGCTCCACTGTAGGAGTGAGCCTGCTCGCGATAGCGATATCAGTCGCGCAACGAAATCACCGGCCAGCCCCGCTTCTCGGCCTCGGCGCGCAGATTCGGATCCGGATCCACCGCCACCGGGTTCGCCACCTGCTCCAGCAGCGGCAAATCATTCATCGAATCGCTGTAGAAATAGCTGTCATCCAGCGAATACCCGGTTTCGTCGAGCCAGCGATTCAGGCGCGTCACCTTGCCCTCACGGAAGCACGGAATATCAGTACTGCGCCCGGTGTAGCGGCCATCGACCATCTCGCACTCGGTGGCGATCAGGGTTTCGACGCCCAGGCGCACGGCAATCGGGGCGGTGACGAAGCGGTTGGTGGCGGTGATGATCACCAGTTTGTCGCCGGCGTCGCGGTGCTGTTTCAGCAGTTCCAGCGCCTTGGGCAGCACGATCGGCTCGATGCAGTCGCGCATGTAGTCGTTGTGCCACTGTTCAAGCACGGCCATTTCGGTGCGGCCGAGGATTTCCAGGCAGAAGTTCAGGTACGCGGCGTTATCCAGCTGGCCGGCCAGGTAATCCTGATAGAACTCGTCGTTGCGCTGCTTGTACGCCACCGGATCGAGGAAGCCGCGTTCGCACAGATAGTCGCCCCAAGCGTGATCGCTGTCGCCGCCCAGAAGGGTGTTGTCCAAATCGAATAGAGCCAGGCGCATTGCAGTTACCCGCTGAAAAGTCAGTAAAAAGGCGACAAGAATACGGTCTTTTCACAAGAGTGCACATAAGGTAGGAACCTTCGTTGCCGCCTTATCAAGCTTTGTGGAACAATGCGGCGACATGCGTTTGCGAGGTTGTTGCCGTGATCGACCCCGATGGTTTCCGCCCCAACGTCGGGATCATTCTGACGAATGACGCCGGCCAGGTGCTATGGGCTCGCCGTATCAATCAAGATGCCTGGCAGTTTCCACAAGGGGGAATCAACCCCGAGGAGACGCCGGAGGACGCCTTGTACCGCGAGCTGAACGAAGAAGTTGGCCTGGAACGTGAAGATGTTGAAATACTGGCCTGTACTCGTGGCTGGTTGCGCTATCGTTTGCCGCAACGTCTGGTGCGTACCCACAGCCAACCGCTGTGCATCGGCCAGAAGCAGAAATGGTTTCTCCTGCGCCTGATCTCCAACGAGCAGCGGGTGCGGATGGATTTGACCGGTAAACCGGAGTTCGATGGCTGGCGCTGGGTCAGTTATTGGTATCCGTTGGGCCAGGTGGTGACATTCAAGCGCGAGGTGTATCGACGCGCCCTCAAAGAGCTTGCCCCGCGCCTTTTAGCGCGCGACTGACGACGGAGTTCGACCCCGAGCCATGCTCAATACGCTGCGCAAGATCGTCCAGGAAGTTAACTCCGCCAAGGATCTCAAGGCGGCGTTGGGGATTATTGTGTTGCGCGTCAAAGAGGCCATGGGCAGCCAGGTCTGCTCGGTCTACCTGCTTGATCCCGAGACCAACCGCTTCGTCCTGATGGCCACCGAGGGCTTGAACAAGCGCTCGATCGGCAAGGTCAGCATGGCACCCAACGAAGGTCTGGTGGGTCTGGTCGGCACGCGTGAAGAACCCCTGAACCTCGAAAACGCCGCGGATCACCCGCGCTACCGCTACTTCGCCGAAACCGGCGAGGAGCGCTACGCCTCCTTCCTCGGGGCGCCGATCATTCACCACCGCCGCGTCGTCGGCGTATTGGTCATCCAGCAGAAAGAACGCCGCCAGTTCGATGAAGGTGAAGAAGCCTTCCTCGTGACCATGAGCGCGCAGCTCGCCGGCGTAATCGCCCACGCCGAGGCCACCGGGTCGATCCGTGGCCTGGGCCGTCAGGGCAAGGGCATTCAGGAAGCCAAGTTCGTCGGCGTACCGGGTTCGCCGGGTGCGGCGGTCGGTACTGCGGTGGTCATGCTGCCGCCGGCGGATCTGGACGTGGTGCCAGATAAAACCATCACCGACATCGACGCCGAGCTGGCGCTGTTCAAGACCGCCATCGAAGGCGTGCGCGCCGACATGCGCGCGTTGTCCGCCAAGCTCGCGACCCAGCTGCGCCCGGAAGAGCGTGCGCTGTTCGACGTCTACCTGATGATGCTTGACGATGCTTCGCTGGGCAGCGAAATCACCACCGTGATCAAGACCGGCCAGTGGGCTCAGGGCGCACTGCGTCAGGTGGTCACTGAGCACGTCAACCGTTTCGAACTGATGGACGACGCCTACCTGCGCGAGCGTGCGTCGGACGTCAAAGACCTCGGCCGCCGCCTGCTGGCCTACCTGCAGGAAGAGCGTCAGCAGAACCTGGTCTACCCGGAAAAAACCATTCTGGTCAGCGAAGAGCTGACGCCGGCGATGCTCGGCGAGGTGCCGGAAGGCACGCTGGTCGGTCTGGTGTCGGTCCTCGGTTCGGGTAACTCCCACGTCGCGATCCTGGCCCGGGCCATGGGCATTCCGACGGTGATGGGTCTGGTCGACCTGCCGTACGCCAAGGTCGATGGCATCGAGGTGATCGTCGATGGCACCCGCGGCGAGGTCTACACCAACCCCAGCGATGTGCTGCGCAAGCAGTTCGCCGAGGTGGTCGAAGAAGAGAAACAACTGGCGCTGGGCCTCGACACCCTGCGTGACCTGCCGTGCGTGACCCTCGATGGCCATCGCATGCCGTTGTGGGTCAATACCGGCCTGCTGGCGGACGTGGCGCGGGCGCAGAAGCGCGGCGCCGAAGGTGTCGGTCTGTACCGCACCGAAGTGCCGTTCATGATCAACCAGCGTTTCCCGAGCGAAAAGGAACAACTGGCGATCTACCGCGAGCAACTCGCCGCGTTCCACCCGCAACCGGTAACCATGCGCAGCCTGGACATCGGCGGTGACAAGTCGCTGTCGTACTTCCCGATCAAGGAAGACAACCCGTTCCTCGGCTGGCGCGGGATTCGCGTGACCCTCGACCACCCGGAAATCTTCCTGGTGCAGACCCGCGCGATGCTCAAGGCCAGCGAAGGCCTGAACAACCTGCGGATCCTGCTGCCGATGATCTCCGGCACCCACGAACTCGAAGAAGCCCTGCACTTGATCCACCGGGCCTGGGGCGAAGTGCGTGACGAAGGCACCGACGTGCCGATGCCGCCAATCGGGGTGATGATTGAAATTCCGGCTGCGGTGTACCAGACCAAGGAACTGGCGCGGCAGGTGGACTTCCTGTCGGTCGGCTCCAACGACCTGACCCAGTACCTGCTGGCGGTGGATCGCAACAACCCGCGAGTGGCCGACCTCTACGACTACCTGCACCCGGCGGTGCTGCAAGCCCTGCAAACCGTGGTCCGCGACGCGCATGCCGAAGGCAAACCGGTGAGCATCTGCGGCGAAATGGCCGGTGACCCGGCAGCGGCGGTGCTGTTGATGGCGATGGGCTTCGACAGCTTGTCGATGAACGCCACCAACTTGCCGAAAGTGAAGTGGATGCTGCGCCAGATCAACCTGAGCAAGGCCAAGGATCTGCTGGCGGAGCTGATGAAGATCGATAACCCGCAAGTGATCCACAGCTCGCTGCAACTGGCGCTGAAGAATCTCGGGCTGTCGAAGATGAATCCGCCGGCGGTCAACAAGGCCCTCTGAAAGGCTGATGGACCCTTCGCGAGCAAGCCCGCTCCCACAGGGATTTGTGTCGATCACAGAACCAATGTGGGAGCGGGCTTGCTCGCGAAGGCGTCAGTCCCGCTACCGCTAAACCTGAACTTCCACCTCACCCAAATGCCCGCCATACGGCCCGAAACTGCGCTCGACCATTCGCCGCGTGCCGTCCGCCTGCACAATCAACGCCGTACTCGCCCGCGTCCCGTAACTTTGACTGGCAATAAACACACTCGACAGTAACGATTCAGTCGCCAGCCCGACCCCGGTGTCCGGCAATTCATTAAACGGCGCGGTCTGCGCATCGCTCAGTAACCCCAGCAGTCGCGCAGGCTGCGGATCATCCAGCACCGCACTCAATGAAGCCTTGGCCTTGAGCAATTTCGGCCACGGCGTATCCAGCCCGGCATTCGACAGCCCGTAAACCCCGTGTTCGAGCATCACCGGCTCAGACGTCCGCGCATTGAAGTGCCACAGCTCATGGGTATTACCCAGCAGCAGATTGAACCCGGCGTATTCCGGCGAGCGACCGACCACATCGCGCAAATAATCATCAATTGACGCATCACCCGCGAGAAACCGCGCCACCAGCTCGCCCCTTGATTTACGCGCCGGAGGCTGGTGCGGATCGCGGATATTGGTCAGTGCGGCGAAGCGTCCGTTGGCACCAATCCCCAGCCACGTGCCGCCCGCCTCAAGATCGCGCCCGGCATGCACGTGCGGCGCGTCGGCCCATGGCGCCAGCGGCAGGCTCGGGCGGGCGTAGAACTCGTCACGGTTGGCCGCGACGATCAGCGGCTGGGCATGGCCCGGGCGCCAGGCGAAAACGATCAGGCACATAAGGTGGTCCTTGTGTGTTTTCTGCTCACTCTACGCAGTCGGCGTCCGTGCATCCATCGTCAGTGGAGCCAAAGGGCATGCATCCGTTACCATGCCGCTCCGGTTTTGGGGATGCGTCTGGGAGACGGTCATGGAATTTCTGCTCTATCTGGCGTTGGGCGCCTGTGCGGGCGTGCTGGCCGGGCTGTTCGGGGTGGGCGGCGGGATCATTATTGTCCCGGTGCTGGTGTTCAGTTTTACCTTGCAGGGATTCGATCAGTCGATCCTCACGCATCTGGCGGTAGGGACATCGCTGGCGACCATCATCTTCACTTCGGTCAACGCCGTGCGTGAACACCATCGACGTGGTGCGGTGCGCTGGCCGATCTTCATGTGGATGACCGTGGGTATTCTGCTCGGCGCCGGTTTTGGGGCGCTGACGGCCGAGGCGATTTCCGGGCCGAACCTGCAGAAGATCATCGGCGTGTTCGCCTTGGTGATTGCCGTGCAACTGGCGCTGGAGGTCAAACCCAAGGCCAGTCGAACGGTGCCGGGCAAACTCGGTCTGACCGTGGCCGGCAGTGTGATCGGCTGGGCCTCGGCGATTTTCGGAATCGGCGGCGGCTCGCTGACCGTGCCGTTCCTGACCTGGCGCAGCGTGCCGATGCAGCAGGCGGTGGCAACGTCGTCGGCCTGCGGTTTGCCGATCGCCGTGGCGAGTGCATTAAGTTTCATGATTCTGGGCTGGCATGATCCGCTGTTGCCGCCGCATAGTCTCGGTTTTGTCTATTTGCCGGCGCTGCTGGGCATTGCCCTGACCAGCATGGTGTTCGCCCGTCTCGGCGCGCGCCTGGCACACAGATTGTCGCCGCGCTTGCTGAAACGGCTGTTCGCCGCTTTGCTGTTCTGCGTGGGCCTGAATTTCCTGCTCTGAGCCTCTGGTTCAGAACGGGCCGCAATCCTGGCTTAATCCTGAGGTGGCAGCGTCGCCCGGGAATTTTGGTTTCAACTCTAACGAGGAGTCGCAATGCTGCCTTACCCGCAGATCGACCCGGTGGCCCTGGCCATCGGTCCGCTGAAAATCCACTGGTACGGCCTGATGTACCTCGTCGGCATCGGCGGCGCATGGCTGCTGGCGTCGAGCCGGCTCAACCGTTTCGACCCGACCTGGACCAAAGAGAAGCTCTCCGATCTGGTGTTCTGGCTGTCGATGGGGGTGATTGTCGGTGGACGTCTGGGTTACGTGCTGTTCTATGATCTGAGCGCCTACATCGCCAACCCGACGCTGATTTTCGAAGTGTGGAAAGGCGGCATGTCGTTCCATGGCGGATTCATCGGGGTGATGCTCGCCGCGCTGTGGTTCGGCAAGCGTAACGGCAAGACCTTCTTCCAACTGATGGACTTTGTTGCGCCGATGGTGCCGATCGGTCTGGGTGCCGGGCGTATCGGCAACTTCATCAACGCCGAGCTGTGGGGCAAGCCGACCGACGTGCCATGGGCGATGATCTTCCCGCCGTTCAGCGATCCGGCGCAGTTGCCGCGTCACCCGTCGCAGCTGTATCAGTTCGCGCTCGAAGGCGTGGCGCTGTTCCTGATCCTGTGGTTGTTCTCGCGTAAACCGCGTCCGACCATGGCCGTATCCGGCATGTTCGCGCTTTTTTACGGAATTTTCCGTTTTATTGTCGAGTTCGTCCGCGTACCGGACGCGCAACTGGGCTACCTGGCCTGGAACTGGCTGACCATGGGTCAGGTGCTGTGCGTACCGATGATCGTCGGCGGGCTGTTCCTGATCTGGCTGGCCTATCGTCGTGCGCCGGCAGCGCCGCTCGCGCCGACCGCTTAAACTACGAACCCCGGCGCGCGACGCCGGGGCTCAAAGGACACAGGTAACTCATGAAGCAATATCTCGAACTGGTCTCGCACGTCATTCAGAACGGCACCAAACAGGCCAACCGCACCGGCATCAACACCATCAGCTTCCCGGGTGCGATGCTGCGTTTCGATCTGCAGGAAGGCTTTCCGGCGATCACCACCCGCAAGATGGCCTTCAAATCGGCCATCGGCGAGATGTGCGGTTTTCTGCGTGGCGTGAACAACGCCGCGGAATTCCGTGCGCTGGGCTGCAAGGTCTGGGATCAGAACGCCAACGAAAATGCGCAATGGCTGGCCAACCCGTTCCGTCAGGGCGAGGACGACCTCGGCGAAATCTACGGCGTGCAATGGCGCAAGTGGCCGGCGTACAAGCAGATCCCGCTGAGCAACACCGCCGCCATCGAACAGACCCTGAGCAACGGCTACAAGCAGATCGCCCAGGGCGAAGAAGACGGCCAGGCTTACGTGGTGCTGTACAAAGCCATCGATCAGGTGCGCCAGTGCGTCGACACGATCATCAACGACCCGGGCAGCCGCCGCATCCTGTTCCACGGCTGGAACGTCGCCCAGCTCGATGAAATGGCCCTGCCGCCATGCCATCTGCTGTACCAGTTCCACCCGAACGTCGAGACCAAAGAGATCTCCCTGACCCTGTACATCCGCTCCAACGACTTGGGTCTGGGTACGCCGTTCAACCTCACCGAAGGCGCTGCGCTGCTCAGCCTGATCGGGCGCCTGACCGGTTACACGCCGCGCTGGTTCACCTATTTCATCGGTGATGCGCACGTCTACGAGAATCATCTGGACATGCTCAACGAACAGCTCAAGCGCGAGCCGTTCGCCATGCCGAAACTGAAAATCTCCGACCGCGTGCCGGAGTTCGCCAAGACCGGTGTGTACCAGCCGGATTGGCTGGAGCTGGTAGAACCGAGCGATTTTTCGCTGGAAGGCTATGAGCACCACGCGCCGATGACCGCGCCGATGGCGGTCTAAAAGCTTCACGTAATACCCTGTGGGAGCGGGCTTGCTCGCGAAAGCGGTGTATCAGTTAACGATGATGTCGACTGCCACTCCGCCTTCGCGAGCAAGCCCGCTCCCACATTGGGTTCTGTGTAAGGCTCAGTGGCCGTGGCTACGGCCTACGTGGGAGTGTTCGACTTCCGTCGCCACAACCCCGCCACTCACCTCCAGCCGCTGCAAAATCCCGCACTGATCCGCCCCCGGCCCTTCGCCACAGCGTTGGCGCAGGTCGAGCAGTTGTGTCTGCAACGCCAGCAACCCGTCAATCCGCGCTTTCACATGCTGGATGTGCTCGTCGATCAGCGTATTGACGCTTTCACACTGATCCTGCGGGCTGTCACGCATCGCCAGCAGGCTGCGGATTTCTTCGAGGGTCATGTCGAGGGTGCGGCAGTTGCGGATGAAGGTCAGGCGTTCGGCATGCGCCTGGGTGTAAACGCGGTAGTTACCGTCGCTGCGCGCCGGCTCCGGCAGCAGGTTTTCGCGCTCGTAATAGCGGATGGTTTCCACGGCGCAGTCCGTGAGTTTCGCCAGTTCTCCGATCTTCATGACGGCAATCTCCAAAAGGGTGCTTGACCCTATAGTGGCTACAGGGTCTTTACTTGGCAACAGGCACCTTCATGGACGCGACCAATGAGCGATTCCCAGCACACCCACAAGCCCGGCGACGGGCACGATCATAGCCACAGCCATAAATTGCAGCCTGTGCATAAGCACGAACATGGCGGCGATTCCTGCTGCGGGTCGAAAGCCGCAGCACCGGCACCGGTTCATTCGCACGAAGATTCTTGCTGCTCGTCGACAGTCGCCGCGCCTGCGTTGGTGCAACTGAGTGAAAAGACCAGCGCTGACGCCCGCCTGAGCAGTTTCCGCATCGAAGCGATGGACTGCCCGACCGAGCAGACGCTGATCCAGAACAAACTCGGCAAACTCGCTGGCGTGCAGCAGCTGGAATTCAACCTGATCAACCGCGTGCTCGGCGTGACCCACAATCTGCCGGACACCGCGCCGATCACCGAGGCGATCACCTCGCTAGGCATGCACGCCGAGCCGCTGGAGGCGGGCGTCGAAGCCCCGGCCCCGGCGCCGGTAAAAAAACACTGGTGGCCCCTGGCGCTGTCCGGCGTCGGTGCGCTCGCCGCCGAGGTGATCCACTTCACCAACGCTGCACCGACCTGGGTGGTGGCGATCATTGCGTTGGTGTCGATCCTCAGCGGCGGCCTGACCACCTATAAAAAGGGCTGGATCGCCCTGAAGAACCGCAACCTCAACATCAACGCGCTGATGAGCATCGCGGTGACCGGTGCGGTGCTGATCGGGCAGTGGCCGGAAGCGGCGATGGTGATGTTCCTGTTCACCGTGGCCGAGCTGATCGAGGCGCGCTCGCTGGATCGTGCGCGCAATGCCATCAGCGGCCTGATGCAGATGACCCCGGAACAGGCCACGGTGCAGCAAGCCGACGGCAACTGGATCGAACAAGAGGTTAAAAGCGTCGAACTCGGCGCCCGCGTGCGGGTAAAACCCGGCGAGCGCATCGCGCTGGACGGTGAAGTGGTCAGCGGCAGTTCGACCATCGATCAGGCGCCGATCACCGGTGAAAGCCTGCCGGTGGAGAAAACCGTGGGCGACAAAGTCTTCGCCGGCACCATCAACCAGGCCGGTTCGCTGGAATACTCGGTGACTGCGGCGGCGAACAACTCGACCCTGGCGCGGATCATCCACGCCGTCGAACAGGCTCAGGGCGCACGGGCACCGACTCAGCGCTTCGTCGATCAATTCTCGAAAATCTACACCCCGGTGGTGTTCGTGCTGGCGCTGGCGGTGGCGATCATTCCGCCACTGTTTATGGGTGCGGCATGGTTTGACTGGATCTACCGTGCGCTGGTGTTGCTGGTGGTTGCCTGCCCTTGTGCACTGGTGATTTCCACCCCGGTGACCATCGTCAGCGGCCTCGCGGCGGCTGCGCGCAAGGGCATTCTGGTCAAGGGCGGCGTGTACCTGGAGGGCGGTTTCAAGCTCGATTATCTGGCGCTGGACAAGACCGGCACCATCACCCACGGCAAACCGGTGCAGACCGATTACCTGTCGCTCGACCCGACCGCCGACGCCAGCGCTCCGGCAATCGCCGCCGCACTGGCCGGGCGCTCCGATCACCCGGTGTCGCTGGCGATCGCCAATGCGGCTGTGGATAAAAACCTCGCCGTGCTGGCTGTGGATAACTTCGAAGCGCTGGCCGGTCGTGGCGTGAAGGGCCAGGTCAACGGCCAGACCTATCACTTGGGCAACCATCGTCTGGTCGAGGAGCTGGGCCTGTGCTCGCCGCAACTGGAAGAGAAGCTGTTTGCGCTGGAGAAACAGGGCAAATCCGTGGTGTTGCTGCTCGACAGTTCTGGTCCGCTGGCGCTGTTCGCCGTGGCCGACACGGTCAAGGAGTCCAGCCGCGAAGCGATCCGCCAGTTGCACGCGCTGGGCGTGAAAACCTTGATGCTCACCGGCGACAACGTGCACACCGCGCAGGCGATTGCCGCGCAGGTCGGCATCGATCAGGCCAAGGGCGACTTGCTGCCAACCGACAAGCTGCAAGCCATCGAAGCGCTTTATGCACAGGGTCATCGGGTGGGCATGGTCGGCGACGGCATCAACGACGCTCCTGCACTGGCCCGCGCCGAGATTGGTTTCGCCATGGCGGCCGCCGGCACCGACACCGCGATTGAAACCGCCGACGTCGCCCTGATGGACGACGATCTGCGCAAAATTCCCGCGTTCATCAGCCTGTCGCGTGACACCGCGAGCATCCTGAAACAGAACATCGCCTTGGCCCTGGTGATCAAGGCTATCTTTCTTGGGGTAACCTTCGCCGGACTCGCCACCATGTGGATGGCGGTGTTCGCCGACATGGGCGTGAGCCTGCTGGTGGTGTTCAACGGTTTGCGCCTGCTGCGCAAATAAACGATGAGGGATGGTTGTGCTGAGTGCCGAGCTGAAAGCGTTTTACATGGTCGCCCGCCTGGGCAGCATCACGCTGGCGGCGAAAAAGCTCGGCCTCAGCCAACCCACCGTGACCACGCAGATCCGCAATCTGGAAAGCCAGTATTCGGTGGAGTTGTTCTACCGTGGCGGTCGGCGCCTGAGTGTCAGCGATGAAGGCGCGCGGTTGCTGCCGATGGTCAAGGCGCTGCTGCAGCAGGAGGCGGACATCGAGTTCTTCCTGCGCAACAGCGGTCAGGTGCAGGGCACGCTGCGCATCGCTGCCACCGCGCCGTATTACATCCTCGATCTGGTGAAAACCTTCCGCGAGCGCCTGCCGCAGGTGGAAGTGTCGGTGGAAATCGGCAACTCGCAGCAGGTGCTCGAAGCGCTGGAGGATTACCGGGTGGATGTCGCGGCGTCGTCGCAGTTGCTTGAGGATGCGCGGTTGATTCGCCGGGTGCTCGGCAGCGATCCGCTGGTGCTGGCGGTGCATCGCAACCATCCGCTGGCGGCGCAGGAGCATGTGGCGTTGAGTGCACTGGCCGGGCATACGTTGTTGATGCGCGAGTCGGGTTCGACCACCCGCCGTTTGACCGAGGAGTTGCTGGAAAGCGCCGGGGTCAGTTTCGGCCCGTTGCTGGAAATCGGCAGCCGCGAGTCGATCCGTGAGGCGGTGCTGCGCAATATCGGCATCAGCATCATTGCTCGTCAGGAAGTGCCGCACGATCCGCAATTGCGGGTGCTGACCATCGAGAATGCGCCGCAGATTCCCGAGTACCTTTACTGCTTGAAAGAAAGGAAGGGCGCGCGGTTGCCGGCGGCCTTCCTCGGCTTGGCCCAAGAGATGTCTCCGGCCTGAGATCTCCATCTATCTTGCTGGCCTCATCGCGAGCAGGCTCACTCCTACAATCGAATGCGTTCCCCTGTAGGAGTGAGCCTGCTCGCGATGGCGCCAGTCCAGACACCGAATGACCTGAACCAAAATCCCCGAATACCACTATCGGCCGTTTTTGCCCTACTGCCACATGACGGACGCATTACAACTCTAGGATTGGCCCCATCAGCTTGATGAGGTCTGTCCATGAATCCTGCAATCGCAACTGCCCTGACCAACCCCGGTGCGCCGATGAAAGTGCGCGGCGTGCAGAAGCGCTTCGGCGCGTTCACCGCACTGGATGACGTCTCCCTCGATGTCGCGGCCGGTGAACTGGTGTGCCTGCTCGGCCCGTCGGGTTGCGGCAAGACCACGCTGCTGCGCTGCATCGCCGGGCTGGAGAAGCAGGACAGCGGCGAGTTGTACCTCGGCGACCGCGATGTTTCGCACCTCGCGCCGCAGGCCCGGGATTACGGGATCCTGTTCCAGTCCTACGCGCTGTTCCCCAATCTGACCGTCGAAGCGAACATTGCCTACGGCCTCGCCGGCAGTGGTCGCGACGAAGTACGCCGTCGCGTCGGGCAGATGCTGGAACTGGTCGGCCTCACCGGCAGTGAGAAAAAGTACCCGGGCCAGTTGTCCGGCGGCCAGCAACAGCGGGTTGCCCTGGCTCGTGCCCTGGCCCCGGCGCCGTCGCTGCTGTTGCTCGATGAACCGATGTCGGCGCTGGACGCACGAGTGCGCGAGCATCTGTGCACGGAGCTGCGCCAACTGCAGCGCAACCTCGGCATCACCACCCTGATGGTCACCCACAATCAGGACGAAGCCATGCTGATGGCCGACCGCATCGCCGTGATGAACAACGGCCGGGTCGAGCAGTACGCCACCCCGCAGGAAATCTACAACCGCCCGGCCACGCCGTTTGTCGCCGAGTTTGTCGGGCAGGGCAACTGGCTGCCGTTCCAGCGCAGCAGCGCCAGTCACGCCCGGGTTGGCGGGATGGATGTGCGTCTGGCCGATGGTAGCGTCAGCGGCGCCTCGGGCCGACTGTTCTGCCGTCCGGAAGCAATCAGCGTCAATCCGTTGGTGCACGAAGAAAACCTGTTTCCGGCGAAAGTCCGTGAGATCACCTTTCTCGGTAATCGCTGCCGCATGAGCTTCGAACTCGACCAATTGCCGGGCCACGCGTTGCTTGCTGAACTGGCGCCGGAAGCCATGCCACGCCTTGGCGCCCAGCAGATCATGGTCGCCTTGCCGCCGCGCAGCCTGCAGGTGTTTGCCTGATGAGCGCGAACATCGCACTGCCGCTACCGCACAAGCAGGCGCGGCGAGTGTCCGGGGCCGAGGTCGGTGACCGGATCTTCGTCCTCGGCGGCAAACTCCTGCTGCTATTGCTACTCGGTGTCGCTGTGCTGCTGCCGTTGCTGGCGATCTTCTGGCGCGGCTTCAGCAGCGAGGCCGGGCAGGGCGGTGGCTGGCTCGCCGCCAAGGAGCTGGTGAGCAGCACGAATTTCCACTGGCTGCTCGGCAACAGCCTGAAGGTTTCCCTCAGCGTCGCGGCCATCGTCGTACCGCTGGCCTACCTGTTTGCCTACGCCCTGCAACGCACACTGATTCCGGCCAAGGGCATCTGGCGCGGGATTTCCCTGCTGCCATTGATGGCGCCGTCGATGCTGCCGGGTATCGCATTGGTCTATCTGTTCGGCAATCAGGGCATGCTGCGTGGACTGCTCTCGGACAACATCTACGGGTTCTGGGGGATCGTGCTGGGTGAGGTGATCTACACCTTTCCCCATGCGCTGATGATTCTGCTGTCGGCGCTGTCGCTGGCAGATGCGCGGCTGTTCGATGCGGCGTCGAGCATGGGCGCCAGTCCGGCGAAAGCCTTTCGCAGCATCACCTGGCCGGCGACCCGGCAGGCAGTGTTCGCCGCGTTCTGCTTGGTGTTCACCCTGACCATCACCGATTTCGGTGTGCCGGTGGTGGTCGGTGGCGACTATCAAGTGCTGGCGCTGGAAGCCTACAAAGCCGTGGTCGGCCAGCAACAATTCGGACGCGGGGCGTTGATCGGCATGGTGCTGTTGCTGCCGGCGCTGTTCAGCTTCGGCGTCGATGCCTGGTTGCGGCGGCGTCACGGTGATTCCATGAGTGGCCGTGCGCAAGTGTTCAAACCGGCGCCGTCGAAATTACGTGATGGCTGCTATCTGGCGATTGTTTTGTTGATCAGCGCGGCGCTGCTGTTGGTGTTCGGCATGGCAGTGTTTTCGTCGCTGGTGAAGTTCTGGCCGTACAACCTGTCGCTGTCGCTCAATCACTACCAGTTCAACGAGACTGCCGGCGGTGGCTGGCTGGCCTACGGCAACAGCTTGAAGATGGCGCTGGGCACGGCGCTGATCGGCAGCGTGCTGATCTTCACTGGCGCTTACCTGATGGAGAAAACCCGCAGCCAACGCGGCCTCAACCTGACGTTGCGCATGCTCAGTTTCGTGCCGATGGCAGTGCCGGGGCTGGTGCTCGGTCTGGGTTACGTCTTCTTCTTCAACCTCAGCGGCAACCCGCTGCACGTGCTGTACGGCACGATGACCCTGCTGATCGTCTGCACCATTGCTCACTATTTGACCACCGCACAAATGACCGCGACCACCGCGCTGCGCCAGCTCGACGCCGAGTTCGAGTCCGCCGCGCTGTCGCTCAAGGCGCCGCTGTACCGCCACTACCTGCGCGTCACCGTGCCGATCTGCCTGCCGGCGCTGCTGGACATCGTGCGCTACCTGTTCGTCTCGGCGATGACCACGGTGTCGGCGGCGATCTTCCTCTACAGCCCCGACACCATCCTCGCGGCGGTCGCGGTGCTGAACATGGATGACGCCGGCAACGTCGGCGGCGCGGCGGCGATGTCGACCCTGATTCTGTTCACCTCGGCAGGCGTGTCCTTGCTGCTGGCGTGGGCTTCGCGCGGCTTGCTGCGCCGTTCCCAGGCCTGGCGGCAAACCGCGCCCGGTCACTGATTGACGACTTATCCCTACAGCCTCAACTCACCGACAGGAAAACGATCATGTTCAAGCCTATGGCCCTGGCCGCTGCTGTGCTCGCTACTTTCAGCCTGAATGCCTTCGCGGCAAAAACCGAGTTGACGGTGTACACCGCCCTCGAAGCCGAGCAACTGACCGCTTACAAAGCCGCGTTCGAAAAGGCCAACCCGGACGTCGAGATCAAGTGGGTGCGTGATTCCACCGGGATCATCACTGCCAAACTGCTGGCCGAAAAGGCCCGTCCACAGGCTGACGCGGTCTGGGGCCTGGCCGCTTCGAGCCTGGCGATCCTCGATCAGCAGGGCATGCTGCAAAGCTACGCACCGAAGGATCTGGGCAAGATCGGCGCGAACTACCGTGATTCTGCCAACCCGCCAGCCTGGGTCGGCATGGACGTGTGGGCCGCGACCATCTGCTTCAACACCGTCGAAGCCGAGAAGCAGGGCTTGAGCAAACCGGTGAGCTGGCAGGATCTGACCAAGCCTGAGTACAAGGGCAAGATCGTCATGCCGAACCCGGCGTCGTCCGGTACCGGTTTCCTCGACGTCAGCGCCTGGCTGCAAACCTTCGGCGAGAAGCAGGGCTGGGCCTACATGGACGGTCTGCACCAGAACATCGGCCAGTATGTTCACTCCGGTTCCAAGCCTTGCAAACTGGCTGCTGCGGGCGAATTCCCGATCGGCATTTCCTTCGAATACCCGGCCGTACAGCTGAAACGCCAGGGCGCGCCGCTGGACATCATCCTGCCGAAAGAAGGCCTAGGCTGGGAGATCGAAGCGACGGCCGTGATCAAAGGCACGCCGCATGAAGAGGCAGCGAAGAAACTCGCGGACTTCTCCGCCAGCGCCGGTGCGATGGATCTGTACAAGGAGAACTTTGCAGTTCTTGCGCAGCCGGGTATCGCCAAGCCACAGACCGAACTGCCGGCCGACTACGAGCAGCGCCTGATCAAGAACGACTTTGCCTGGGCCTCGAAGAACCGCGACGAGATCCTCACCGAATGGCGCAAGCGGTATGACGGCAAGTCCGAGAAAGTTGTCGCCAAGTAAGATCTTTATCGACTGACAGGGCCTCTTCGCGAGCAAGCCCGCTCCCACATTCGACCGAGTTCCACCGGAAGGAATGCAATCAAACTGTGGTAGCGGGCTTGCTCGCGAAGGCGGTCTCCCATTCAGGGAAAATCTCCATGACTCAACACAAAGACCTGCTGATCGTCGGCGCCGGCATCCTCGGCCTGTCCCACGCCTACGCCGCCGCCAAACGCGGCCTCAAGGTCAGCGTTTTCGAACGCACTGCCACGCCCCTCGGCGCTTCGGTGCGCAACTTTGGTCAGGCGCTGGTCACCGGTCAGCCACCGGGGCCGATGCTTGAACTGGCCAAGGCCAGCCGCGAGATCTGGGGTGACTGGGCGCAACTCGCCGGTCTGCAGATCAAGCGTAACGGCTCGTACCTGTTCGCCCGCAGCGAAGCCGAAGAACACTTGCTCGAAGCTTTCTGCAACGGCCGCGCCGTGGAGCACGGGTACAACGTCGCCTTGCTGCGTGGCGCTGCCCTGCGTGATCTGTATCACGGTCAGTTCAGCCACCACCGCGCGGCGCTGCACGGCATGGACGATCAACAGCTGTACTCGCGTGAAGCGATTCCGGCGTTGATCGACTATCTGCGCCGCGACCTCGGCGTCGAGTTTCACTTCAGTACGCTGGTGCGCGACGTCGAACCGGGGCACCTGCACAGTACCGCCGGCAGCTTCACGGCAAAGCAAATCATCGTCTGCTCCGGCCACGATTATCAGACCCTGCTGGCCGAACCGATTGCCGCGCTCGATCCGCAGATCTGCCGCCTGCAAATGCTCCGCGCCAAACCGCAGATCGAGCTGAATCTGCAACACGCCTTGCTCACCGGTTTGAGCTGCGTGCACTACGGCGCCTTCGCCGATTTGCCAGAAGCGGCGGCGGTGCAGGCGCAGATCCTGCGCGAACAACCGCATCTGCACGACAACGGCATTCACCTGCTGATCAGCCCGACGCCGTATGGCGAGCTGATCATCGGCGACTCGCACCATTACGGCAGCGATCCGTCGCCGTTCAACGCCGAGCAGGTCGACAACTGGATGCTGGAGCTGGCCGAACAAACGCTGGGCTGCAAGGTGCAAGTGGTCGAGCGCTGGCAGGGCGTCTATGGTGCCCGTGGGCCGGGGCCGTTTTCGTTGCTGCGCCCGGCACCGGGGGTGAGTGTGGCGCTGATGCACACCGGCGTCGGCATGAGCGTCGGCCCGGCACTGGCCGAGCGCAACGTGGCTCAATTGCTGGAGGAAATGTGATGGCGGGGCATGCGCAAGTCGTTGACCGGGTGTTTGCGCTGTATGAACGCTTTGGTGCTAGTGATTACATCGGCGAGCCGGTGTCGCAGATCGAACACATGTCTCAGGCAGCGCAGTTGGCGATGGCTGAAGGCTTTGATGATGAAGTGGTGCTCGCTGCGTTCTTCCACGACATCGGCCACCTGTGCACCGAAGGTGCCGAGAACATGGGCGGTTATGGCGTGGTCAGCCATGAGCGATTGGGTGCGGACTACTTGCGTGAGGCGGGTTTTAGTGAGCGTATGGCCCGGCTGGTGGAATATCACGTGCAGGCCAAACGTTATCTGACGCTGCGTGAGCCGGGGTATTTCGAGCGCTTGAGTGAAGCGAGTCGCCGCACGCTGGAATATCAGGGCGGGGTGATGAGCGAGGCTGAGGCGGATGTGTTTGAGCGGGATCCGTTGTGTGCCGTCAGCTTGCGCATGCGCCATTGGGACGAGCTGGCCAAGGAGAGGGCGGTGCCGGTGATTGACCTTCAGGTGTTGAAGGAGAAAGCGGCGCGGCTGCTGGCTGCGTAATCCATGTCACCGAATTGCGCCATTCGCGAGCAGGCTCGCTCCCACAGGGTTTTGTGTTCTGACCACGATCCAATGTGGGAGCGAGCCTGCTCGCGAAGAGGCCAGATCAGGCGCTACAAATCTGCAGCCAGAAACTCAATCTGCTCCTGCCGCTCCGCCTGATTCAACTTCGCATGCGGATTGAGTGAAGACCACTGCGGATGCGCCCGCGCCTTGCTCAGCGCATCCGGCAACTTGCCTTCACGCCAGGTCTTGTCCTGCGGGGTGGCGACCTGGACCGCCTCCATCGCCGCATGCCCGCGCTGATCCAGCGCCAGCAACAGTTGGCGCTGCCGCAACGCCAGCAGCCGCAACACCCCGTCATCCACGGTCAACTCCCGCTGGCCCCTGATCTTGCCGAGCAAGCGGCTGCCATAACTGCGCGCCGTTTGCAGCGCGCCGCCGGCAATCGCCCCGGCCAATGCCGCCGCACCGAGGGTAATCCCGCCGACCAGCAAATCCACGCCAGCCCCCGCCGCGGCACCGGCCGCAATCCCGCCGCCCACCCGCACGCCGAGTTGCTTCAGGGTTTCCGGGTTGAACAGATCATCGCCCCAACGCCCATCGAGCAACGGCAGATCACTGGCCGCAGCATCCTGCGGGCGGAACGCGTAGAGCTTGAGCAACGCCTCAACGCATTTTTGTTCACGCTGGCGCACGGCTTTGCGCAGTTCGCTGATCGCTTGCTGCTCCTGCTCGGCCTCGCTGACCACGTTGCGTCGGCACGCGGCGCAGTCGATTAGCAATTCGGCGATCAAACGCGCCGCACTTTGTTGGCGGGCGAGGCGCTGGGCCTGTTGATCGGCGATCAAGCGCTCCAGTTGCGGACGGGCGTTTTCCAGCAACAGCGCAAGGCTTTCGTACAGGCGCCGCTCGCCATCTTCCGGCGGCGCAACGCTGTCGAACCGCACCAGCGCATGCAGGCCGAGCCGCGCCAACGCTTCGCGCCAGTCCGGCTCGCGATGGTTGGCGCTGCTGACGAAATTCAGCACCGGCAACAGCGGCTTGCCGCAACTGGCGAGCACTTCGAGTTCGTCACGATATTTGGCCAGCACCGGTTCGCGGGCGTCGATCACATAAAGACCGGCGTCGGACGCGAGTAGCTGTCGCAGGACTTTCGCCTCCTGTTCGAAACGCTGACGTGCTTCGCTGCCGTCGAGAAACCGCGCCAGTCGCGCCGGGCCGTCGAGACGTTCGCCGGGGCGCTCCAGACGCTCAAGGAAGTCCAGCAAGGCGATGGCGTCTTCCAGCCCCGGCGTGTCGTAGAGATCGAGCAACGGCTCGCCGTCCACCGACAACCGCGCACCCTCGACATGTCGAGTGGTGCTCGGCCGGTGCGAGACTTCGCCGAAACCGACGTCGCGGGTCAGGGTGCGCAGCAGCGAAGTCTTGCCGACGTTGGTGTGGCCGACCACCGCGAGTTTCAGCGGCGCTTTCCGGGCATCAGTCATGACCGCTCTCCAGCCAGTTCATCGGCGCGCAATCGGCGAACGGCAACTCCAGTTGTTGCAGCGCAACGTGCCAGTCGCCGAGACGGGCACTGTCCAGCGCTTCGCCGGGCGGTGCTTGCAGCAGCCAGACCCGGGTGGCGTTGGCGTTGCGCGCCAGTTCGGCGATCAGCGCGAGGCTGCCGCGATCCGGCGAGCGTCGCGGGTCGCAGGCGATCAGCAGGCGCGCCGGAGGGAAACGGCTGAGCTGTTCGAGCAGTTTGTGCCGTGATTCGCGGCTGTCGAGGATGCCGGCGTTGCTCACGGTTTTCGGCAGGGCCGGTGGCCACGGGCGCTGATCGTCGAGTTCGATGGCCACCAGCAAAGCGCCGTCGCTGGCGTGTTCGCTGACGCTGCTTTCGACCCGATGCAACTGCGCAGGCGCGGCGTCGTTGATGCCGAGGCGTTCGCTGGTCGGCATCAGCCGTTCACGCAACTGGGCGTAACCGGGTAGGTTCAGGTCCAGCGTCAGCGCGGCTTTGCCGCGACTCCAGCGCCAGAAACACAACAGCGCCAGCAGCAGGCGCGGCAGCACGCCGTAGACCACCAGCACGCCGACCAGCCAGGTTGCCCAGGCCTGGCGTGCGCTTTCGATATCCAGCGCTGCGCCGCCACTGGCGCGGATCATCTCTACGGTCGGCACGTTGAAGCCGAGCAGTGCCGGCAGCGCGCCGAGGGCTTGGGTCAGGTTGATAAAGGTGTCGGCGCTGAGAATGGTGGTTTCCCAGACGAAACCATAGCGCCGGGTCGCCATCAGCGTCAGCAGCAACAGCAGGGCGCTGAGCATCGCCAGCAACCACAGACCGTTGACCAATGTGCCGAGCGCCCAGCGATTGAGTTTTTTGCGTTGCAGCATCAGCAGCAGGGCCGGCGCGAGTTGCGCGGCTTTGGCATCGCGAGCGAGTTTTTCGCTGAGCCACAGCCACAAGCGCCCGAGGGTGGCGCCGTGTTCACCGGCAAAGATCAGCCCCAGCGCCCAGCTCAGCAGCAGAATCAGGTTCAGCCCGAGCAGGCTGCCCAGGGCCCAGAACACATTGACCGGCGTCTGGCTCAGTGCGGCGAAGGCCAGACCGGCGCCGCTCAGCAGCGCGAAAATCACCAGCAGCACCAGCGCCAGACGCGCGCCTTGCAGCCAGTGCTGGAGTGCTGCGCTCAGCCCGTCGCGCTCGGCCAGCCACACGGCGCGGCGCTGAATACGGCCCGGCAGATCGCCGCCGGCCGCGCGGGCCAGACGATTGGCTTCCAGATCTTCCAGGGGGCCTGCGTGTTCTTCGCGCAGGCGGATGGTTTCCGTCAACCAGAGGTTTTGCAGTGGAGTCAGTTCAGTCACGCGCCATTCCGTTGCTCGATTGAGCAGTGAGCATAACCGCTGTGGCGCTTATCGGGTCAAGCGAGGCTCTGGTATCCTCGCCGGCATGACTAAATCACTCCCCCTCAGCCTGATCGCAGCCCTCGGTGAAAACCGCGTGATCGGCGTCGACAACAGCATGCCCTGGCACCTGCCGGGGGACTTCAAATACTTCAAGGCCACGACCTTCGGCAAGCCGATCATCATGGGCCGTAAGACCTGGGACTCCCTCGGCCGTCCGCTGCCGGGCCGCTTGAACATCGTGGTCAGCCGTCAACCGGATCTGCTGCTGGAGGGAGCGGAAGTGTATCCGTCGCTGGAAGCCGCCGTGATTCGCGCCGAGGAATGGGCGAAAGCGCAGGGCGTCGATGAGTTGATGTTGATTGGCGGGGCGCAGTTGTATGCGCAAGGGCTGGCGCAGGCCGATCGTCTGTATCTGACCCGAGTGGCGCTGAGCCCGGAAGGCGATGCGTGGTTTCCGGAATTCGATCTGAATCAGTGGACACTGGTGTCGAACGTGCCGAATCCGGCTGATGGCGACAAGCCCGCTTACAACTTCGAGGTCTGGGAAAAAGCTTAAGAGCTTCGCGAGCAAGCCCGCTCGCACATTGGATTTGTGTCGATCACAGATCCAATGTGGGAGCGGGCTTGCTCGCGAAGAGGGCAGGTCAGGCAAAGAAGAATTTAAGCCTGAGCAAGCTCCGCATGCTCATCCGCATCCAGCAGTTCTTTATCGGTCTGCTGCATCACCTGGCTGGTAATCGCACCGGCGGTGATCGAACCACTTACGTTCAACGCCGTACGCCCCATGTCGATCAGCGGCTCAACCGAAATCAGCAGCGCCACCAGTGACACCGGCAAGCCCATCGCCGGCAGCACGATCAGTGCCGCGAACGTCGCGCCGCCGCCAACACCGGCCACACCGGCCGAGCTCAGAGTGACAATCGCCACCAGTGTCGCGATCCACAGCGGATCCAGCGGGTTGATGCCGACCGTTGGCGCAACCATCACCGCCAACATCGCCGGGTACAGACCGGCGCAACCGTTCTGGCCGATGGTCGCACCGAACGAGGCGGCGAAACTGGCAATTGATTGCGGAATGCCCAGACGACGGGTCTGCGCTTCGATGCTCAGCGGAATGCTCGCCGCGCTGGAGCGGCTGGTGAACGCGAACGTCAGCACCGGCCAGATCTTGCGGAAGAAACGCAGCGGATTGATCCCGGCGGCCGACACCAGCAGGCCGTGCACCACGAACATCAGGCCCAGGCCGAGGTACGAGACCACGACGAAACTGCCGAGCTTGATGATGTCCTGCAGGTTGGAACCGGCGACCACTTTGGTCATCAGCGCCAGCACGCCGTACGGGGTCAGCTTCATCACCAGACGCACCAGACGCATCACCCAGGCTTGCAGGGTGTCGATGGCATTGATCACTTTCTGACCTTTCTCGGCATCATCCTTGAGCAGTTGCAGCGCAGCAACCCCCAGGAACGCGGCGAAGATCACCACGCTGATGATCGAAGTCGGCTTGGCTCGCGCCAGGTCGGCGAACGGGTTCTGCGGAATGAACGACAGCAGCAGCTGCGGCACATTCAGGTCGGCGACCTTGCCGGCGTAGTCGGTCTGAATGGTTTGCAGACGGGCCATTTCCTGAGTACCGGCGACCAGGCCTTCGGCGGTGAGGCCGAACAGGTTGGTCAGACCGATACCGATCAGCGCCGCAATCGCGGTGGTGAACAGCAGCGTGCCGATGGTCAGGAAGCTGATCTTGCCCAGCGACGACGCGTTGTGCAGACGTGCCACCGCGCTGAGGATCGAGGCGAACACCAGCGGGATCACGATCATTTGCAGCAGCTGCACGTAGCCGTTGCCGACCAGATCGAACCAACCGATCGAGGCTTTCAGTACCGGGTTGCCGGCACCGTAAACGGTGTGAAGGGCAACACCGAAGGCTACGCCCAGCACCAGCGCGAGCAGGACTTTTTTCGCCAGGCTCCACGTCGTGTGGCGGGTTTGCGCCAGACCGAAGAGCAGGGCGAGGAACACCAGCAGATTGAGGATCAGCGGCAGATTCATGAAGACTCCGATAAGACTTGTGCCAGTCGCATTCTTGGGCAACTGCTAACCGGCAAGCCTAACAGTTTGATTTCCAATGAATTAATACCGAAATCGCAGGTCATCCGTCGTTTTTGGAATAAGCGCTTGTCGCTCTCGGCAATGCAACTGGCGTTGAGGAGACGTAAGCGGTCGCTGACAGACGAGGACTGTCACACTTATTTGTTAGCGTCGATGTCTTTCAGTCAGGGAGAAAATGCCGATGAAGTTCGCACCGAAAATGCTCGCTGTGGTTCTTGGATTGGGCTTGGCCGCTCACGCATTCGCCACCGACCTGAAGCACTGGCCGGCGGATCAGGCCAAGGCACTCGACGCGATGATCGCCGCCAATGCCAACAAGGGTAACTACGCGGTGTTCGACATGGACAACACCAGCTACCGATACGACCTTGAAGAGTCGTTGCTGCCGTTCATGGAAAACAAGGGCCTGATCACCCGCGACAAACTCGACCCTTCGCTGAAACTGATGCCGTTCAAGGACACCGCCGACCATAAGGAAAGCCTGTTCAGTTACTACTATCGCCTGTGCGAAGTCGACGACATGGTCTGCTACCCGTGGGTAGCGCAGGTGTTCTCCGGCTTCACTCTCAAGGAACTCAAGGGCTACGTCGATGAGCTGATGGCGTCGGGCAAACCGGTGCCGGCCACTTACTACGAAGGCGATGTAGTGAAGAACATCGATGTGCAGCCGCCGAAAGTCTTCACCGGCCAGGCCGAGCTGTACAACAAGCTGATGGAGAACGGCATCGAGGTTTACGTGATGACCGCCGCCTCCGAAGAACTGGTGCGCATGGTCGCGGCCGATCCGAAGTACGGTTACAACGTCAAACCGCAGAATGTGATCGGCGTGACCACGTTGCTGAAGAACCGCGAAACCGGCGAGCTGACGACTGCACGCAAGCAGATCACCGCCGGCAAGTATGACGAGAAGGCCAACCTCGGCCTCGAACTGACCCCGTACCTGTGGACCCCGGCAACCTGGATGGCCGGCAAACACGCGGCGATCCTGACCTACATTGATGAGTGGAAAAAACCGGTACTGGTGGGCGGCGATACCCCGAGCAGCGACGGTTACATGCTGTTCCACGATGTGGATGTGGCCAAGGGCGGCATTCACTTGTGGGTCAACCGCAAGGACAAATACATGACCCAGCTCAACGGCATGATGGCCAAACACGCAGCGGCGCAGGCCAAGGAAGGATTGCCGGTGACGGCGGACAAAAACTGGGTGATCGTCAAGCCTGAAGAAATCCAGTAAGCCCCCAATCCTTGTTGGAACTCAGATTCCAGAATCACTGACAGCCCCCTGTGGGAGCGGGCTTGCTCGCGAAGAGGGAGTGTCAGGCGAGAGATTTTTTGACCGGTAGACCGCTTTCGCGAGCAAGCCCGCTCCCACAGTTTTGATCTTCATTGTTTTTGGATCAGGCAAAAAAATGCCCCGCACTTGGCGGGGCATTTTTTGTTCGACAGCTAAGACTTACAACCCGTCGAGCATCGCCTTGTTACGCACCGCACCCTTGTCGGCGCTGGTCGCCAGCAGGGCGTAGGCCTTCAGGGCGGTGGTCACTTTGCGTGGACGCTGCTCGACCGGTTTCCAGCCTTTCTTGTCCTGCTCGACCCGGCGCGCAGCCAGTTCTTCATCGCTGACCAACAGGTTGATCGAGCGGTTCGGGATGTCGATCAGCACTTTGTCGCCGTCCTGCACCAGACCGATCGCGCCACCGGCCGCAGCCTCTGGCGAAGCGTGGCCGATCGACAGGCCGGAAGTACCGCCGGAGAAACGACCGTCGGTGAGCAACGCACAGGCTTTGCCCAGACCTTTGGACTTCAGGTAGGACGTCGGGTAGAGCATTTCCTGCATGCCCGGGCCACCTTTCGGGCCTTCGTAGCGAATGATGACGATGTCGCCTTCCTTCACTTCGTCGGCGAGGATGCCGCGCACCGCGCTGTCCTGGCTTTCGAAGATCTTCGCGTTGCCTTCGAAGACGTGGATCGACTCGTCGACGCCGGCGGTTTTCACCACGCAGCCGTCGAGGGCGATGTTGCCGTACAGCACGGCCAGGCCGCCTTCTTTCGAATAGGCGTGCTCGAAGCTGCGGATGCAGCCGTTTTCACGGTCGTCGTCGAGGGTTTCCCAACGGGTCGACTGGCTGAACGCGGTCTGGGTCGGGATGCCCGCCGGGCCGGCCTTGAAGAAGTGATGCACGGCTTCGTCGGTCGTCTGGGTGATGTCCCACTTGGCGATGGCTTCTTCCATGCTGCGGCTGTGCACGGTCGGCAGGTCGGTGTGCAGCAGGCCGCCACGGGCAAGGGAACCGAGGATGCTGAAGATGCCGCCAGCGCGGTGCACGTCTTCCATGTGGTACTTCTGGATGTTCGGCGCGACCTTGCACAGTTGCGGCACGCTGCGCGAGAGACGGTCGATGTCGCGCAGGTCGAAATCGATCTCGGCTTCCTGGGCGGCAGCCAGCAGGTGCAGGATGGTGTTGGTCGAACCGCCCATGGCGATGTCGAGCATCATCGCGTTCTCGAACGCCTTGAAGTTGGCGATGTTGCGCGGCAGCACGGATTCGTCGTTTTCGCCGTAGTAGCGCTTGCACAGGTCGACGATGGTGCGGCCGGCCTGCAGGAACAGTTGTTCGCGGTCGCTGTGGGTGGCGAGGGTCGAACCGTTGCCCGGCAGTGCGAGACCGAGGGCTTCAGTCAGGCAGTTCATCGAGTTGGCGGTGAACATGCCGGAGCATGAACCGCAGGTCGGGCAGGCGCTGCGCTCGTACTCGGCAACCTTCTCGTCAGAAGCGCTGGAGTCGGCGGCGATCACCATGGCGTCGACGAGGTCGAGGCCGTGGGAAGCGAGTTTGGTCTTGCCAGCTTCCATCGGGCCGCCGGAAACGAAGATCACCGGAATGTTCAGGCGCAAAGCAGCCATCAACATGCCCGGGGTGATCTTGTCGCAGTTGGAGATGCAGACGATGGCGTCGGCGCAGTGGGCGTTGACCATGTATTCGACAGAGTCGGCGATGATCTCGCGGCTCGGCAGCGAATAGAGCATGCCGTCGTGACCCATGGCGATGCCGTCATCCACGGCGATGGTGTTGAATTCTTTCGCTACGCCACCGGCGCGTTCGATTTCCCGGGCAACCAGTTGACCGAGGTCTTTGAGGTGCACGTGGCCCGGCACGAACTGGGTGAAGGAGTTGGCAATGGCGATGATCGGCTTCTTGAAGTCGTCATCTTTCATCCCGGTGGCGCGCCACAGTGCGCGGGCGCCGGCCATGTTGCGGCCGTGGGTGGATGTTTTCGAGCGGTAATCTGGCATGGAGCACTCCGGGCGGCTAATCAGGTATCAAAAGGGAGTGAGCTTCTATTGACGTCTGGAACACTCAGAAATGGCCGTGTGTCCTGGATGTTGCCGATGACTTTGCGGGATCGCCGCTTGCCTCAGCCTGAGCTCATAAACCCGCCGGGGGATGAATGGCGATGAATCAGCCGATTCTACACCGCTGGCGTCTGGAGGGAATGGCGCAAAGTGTTGTTCCAGTGCCGACGGTGCGTATGGCATGACGACTGGCAGGCTCAATCGCTGCCGAAGGGCGTGACCGCGCCGTTCTCGATAATGCTGGCGCGATGGCTGATCCGCTTGTTCAACGCCAGCGCGATGCAACTGAGCAGGACAAAACAGTAGCCGAGAGTGGCCTGCAGGTTGCCTGGACTCAGGCTGATCAGCGCACTGATCAACCCGCCGCAAATGAAGATGATCGTGCTACCGGCCGAGGCCGAAGTACCGGCGTTCTCCGGGAACAGGCCCATGGCGCGTGAGGTGGCGGCCGGGCGTGCAATGGTGGTGCCGGCGGTGCAGATCAGCATCGGGATCAATACCGTGACGGGCGAGAGTGCGAAGTACTGCGACAGTAATAGCATCACCAGCCCTGCCAGCAGAATCAGGCCCAACCCGGCCACGATCTGTTGCGCAGAGCTGATGCGCCGGCTCAACAGCGTGGCGGCAATCCCGCCGGTCACATACGCCGCACCGTAGATCAGCAGGATCAGTGAGAAGTCATAGGCTGAGAGCTGTAACTGATCCATGAAGATCAACGGCGAAATGACGATGAACGAGAAGTGGCAGGCGAACGCGAAAGCCGAAATCAGCCAGTAGCCGACGAACTCGAAATCCCCCAGCACCCGTCGATAGGCGCTGAGAAAGTTGAGCGGTGTGCCCTTGGCGACTGGCCGACCGCCGTCCAGAAACAGCCAGGCCTTGAGCAACACCACCGCCGCCAGTGCGATGAACAGCCAGAAGCTGCCACGCCAGCCCAGGGTCGCCTGCAGAAAGGTTCCGGCCAGCGGTGATATGGAGATGAAGATCCCGGTGGCGGTCACCATCAGGATCCGCAGGCGATCGCGCTCTGCGCCCTCGAACAGATCCTGCACCAGCGCCTGTGACAGGACGAAACAGCCACAACCGATGGCCTGCACGATGCGAAAAGTCATGAACAATGTGTAGTCGCTGGTCATTACGCAGCCGATAGCGCCGAGGATTGAGACAGCCATGCCGGCGAGCAGCAAGCCCTTGCGCCCGATGACGTCGGACAACGGCCCGATCAGCAGTTGGGCAAAGGCGATGCCCACCGCGAACAGGCTGATCGACAGGGCGATGTCGGTCGGAGTGCTGGCGAAGTGTTCGGCCAGCGCCGGGAACGACGGCAGCAGGACGTCCAGCGGAAACACCCCCAGCAGCACCATGGCCAAAAGCAGGCTGACCGCCCCGCGTCGTTGTCGGGTCGTTACCACCGTTCTTCCTTCAAGCATCGATCAGTCCTGTCTTGGCGAAAAGTTTGCGGTTGTTGGGTAGCGCGAAGAATCCGGCTTTTTCGAGTGCAGCAAGCGTAGCCGTCGCTCCGGATCGGGCACGCTGGCGGCTGGCCTGTTCGTTGGTCAGGCTGTCGAGGATTTCCTTGATCGCACCTTCGCCAATGCCGGCGCGGCGCAGGCTTTGGTGCAGCCATTGCTCGTCGACTTCGAAGAAGGTCGCCAGGGTCTCCAGCAAGGTTCTGGCCGCGAAGGCGCGCTGGCGGCTGTTCAGGGTCAACCAGAGGTAGTGAAAGACCTCGGAAAAAAAACGGCTGTGGCGCGCTTCATCAGCGAGGTGGTCGCGCAGCATGTCATTCACGCTGCTGACCAGCGTTTCCCGACACACATCCAGCAACTCCCGGGCAATGATGGTTTCGGAGACGAAGCCCAGCAGAAACCATGCCAGCGGGCGTTTGCTCTCCGGCGTTCGGGCGATCTGACCGGTCAGGCGGGTGATGCGCAGCGGCATCTGTGGACGACCGGTGAAACCATGCAGTTCGGCGATCTGTTCGGCCAGATGATGGGAGAACAATGCGTGATAACCCTCGTCGGTATAGAGCTGCAGCGCGGCGGTTTTCATCCTTGACGGAATGTGCGCGGGCAACTCACCGTGGACAATGGTTTCCACGGCGCGGTTGACGATGCGGTGTTCCAGCAGCGTGGTGTAGTCGAGAAAGTGCACCAGGTGGTTGGCAGCCAGCCGATGCATGACCTTGCTGCCTGCGGCTTCGATTGCCGGGTGGGACAGATACGGCAGGAATGCCGGCGGAAACCAGAAGCGGGTTTGCAGTTGCAACTGCAGGTCTGCCGGCAACTGGTAGTCGTGCCGGCTGGTGCGTACCGAAGCGTGGTTGTTCCAGTCGCCGAGGGTGAATCGAAGCGCCCAGGACTCTGGCGCTTCGGGCTGATCCACGGTTGATGCGCTCATTTGCGCGTCTCCTGCAACAGGTCGCGCATTTCCTGACACATCGCCTGACCGTCGCTGGCGCCGCAGCCGACAAAGAACAACGGTTGTTCAGCGCTGCCTTCGAGTTTGAGCAGGGCTTCGACCTGGCGGTCGGCGAATGCCCCGGTCAGCCACGTTCCCAGGCCCAGCGCTGTGGCCACCAGTTGAAAGGTTTGCGACAGATGACCCGCCTCGACAAACGCCATGCGATAGGCGCGTGAGTGTTCATACTTCCACCAGAGCTTGTCGAAACGAGCGGTGATGAACAGGCCCAGTGGCAGGTTATTGATGAAGTGCTGACCCGCCAGCAAATGACCCAGCGCGGGGTCGGGCAAAGGATTGACCCGGCTGAGTGCGTGTTCTGCCGGGTGATAGGCGTAGACACCCGGTTCGAGGCCCTCAATATTGCGTGCCAGAAGAAACCCTTCACAGGCATTCAATCCTCCACCCGACGGGCTGCTGCGCCGGGCACCGAGGCCTTCGGCGATGCTCTCGTCGCGGTCATTGTCGCGATGGCGAAGAAAGCCCAGCGAGAGGTACAGCAGTGTACCGACGTCATTGAGGGTGATCGCTGCGCCAGTGAAAGAGCGGCAGGTTTTTCTCAGGCGCAGGACATTGCCCAAGCTGGCAACGGTCAGGGCCGCAGAGGCGGGCAGGGTGATCAGAGGTTTGTCTTGATGGATCGGGCGATCTTGCGCGGGTGCCGGTGTGGTCAGCACGGCGCTGCAATGGTTCAGGTATTGCCTGGACCACTCGTGAATATTCTGGGGTATCTGTTCGCAGGGAATGTTCTGGGTGCCAATATGATAAATCTTCGACAATTCATCCCAGCCCCATGACGGAGTGTCTATTTTTGCAACGGTTAATATGCCCGCGTTCAGAAGTTGTGAGTCTATGATGTTGCGTCTGTCGAACTGTTCCGGGTTGTTGATAAGTTGTGCAAGTCGACAAGAGTAAGTCAGGTCAAGTTCATGTTGGGTGTGGTCTTTATAGTTCCAGACTATTTGTCCGGGCGTGCGCGGCAATATGAATAAATAGGGATTGATATGCATGTTGTGTTCATCGCTCTGGAACGGGTCGGAAGAACGCTGGGGTGCCGGCACTCCCCAGCGTTCTGGCTCACTTAGCGGGCTTTAGGCGCAACCAGGAAGGCCAGGTTTGCGATTTGGTTGGTTTCCAGAGTAATTGCTTTCATAAGTATGAACTCCTTGTTCATTGAGAGTGAATGTCACCGTCGTGGTGACAACTTAATAATAGGTTGTAATGAATTATTGGCAAGCGATACTTGGGTAGGAAATTTCTATTAATTTTGTCGGAGTGGGCGTGCTGCAAGGGCAAACTTGTAAGTATTAGATGTTGAAATGTAATGCGCAGGGAAATGTCCTGCATGCATGTAGGAAGTTAGTTGTAGGAAAGAGGAAGAAATTCGACGACATTGCATCGCCGTAAAGCCAACGGGAAGCCCGCAGGCTCCCCGTTTCATGGGCCGATCAGCTGTTAGGCAGCAGGCGGCAGGTGATGCTCTTGATGTAGCGAGTCTCGGCGATGGCCGGGTGTACCGGGTGGTCCGGGCCCTGACCGCCGCGCTCGAGCATCTGGATGTTGCGGTCCAGGTGACGGGCGCTGGTCAGCAGGATGTTTTGCAAATCGTCCTCTGGCAGGTGCATGGAGCACGAAGCGCTGACCAGAATGCCGTCCTTGGTCAGCAGGCGCATGGCTTGCTCGTTCAGACGACGGTAGGCGCCTTCACCGTTCTTCATGTCTTTCTTGCGCTTGATGAACGCTGGCGGGTCGGCAACGATCACGTCGAAACGTTCTTCGCTGGCCTTGAGTTCCTTCAACGCTTCGAAGACGTCGCCTTCGATGCAGGTCATCTTGTCGGCGAAGCCGTTCAGCGCGGCGTTACGCTCGACGCCGTCGAGGGCGAAGCCCGACGCGTCGACGCAGAACACTTCGCTGGCACCGAACGCCGCAGCCTGCACGCCCCAGCCACCGATGTAGCTATAGAGGTCGAGGACGCGTTTGCCTTTGGCGTAGGGGGCGAGGCGGGCGCGGTTCATGCGGTGGTCGTAGAACCAGCCGGTTTTCTGGCCGCCGATGACCGGCGCTTCGAATTTCACGCCGTTCTCTTCCAGGGCCACCCACTCCGGCACCAGGCCGAACACGGTTTCGACGTAACGGTTGAGGCCTTCGGCATCACGGGCGGCGGAGTCGTTCTTGAACAGGATGCCGCTTGGCTTGAGCACTTGGGTCAGTGCAGCGATCACGTCATCTTTATGCGCTTCCATGGTCGCCGAGGCGATCTGCACCACGAGGATGTCGCCGAAACGGTCGACCACCAGACCCGGCAGCAGGTCGGAGTCGCCGTAGACCAGGCGGTAGAACGGCTTGTCGAACAGGCGCTCGCGCAGCGACAGGGCCACGTTCAGGCGGTGTACCAGCAGCGACTTGTCCAGTGCCAGTTTGATGTCACGCGACAGCAGACGCGCGCAGATCAGGTTGTTCGGGCTCATGGCGACGATGCCCAGCGGCTTGCCGCCAGCGGCTTCGAGGATTGCCTGATCGCCGGCCTTGAAGCCGTGCAGTGGCGTGGCAGCCACATCGATTTCGTTGCTGTAGACCCACAAGTGGCCGTTGCGCAGGCGACGGTCGGCGTTGGCTTTGAGGCGCAGGCTAGGCAGGGACATGACGTCGCTCCGGAAAAAAGAGCGGGAGTATACCGTGTTGATGCGTGTGCAGGTTCAGCGCTGGACATGTGGCGAGGGTGCTTGCTCCCGCCGGGCTGCGAAGCGGCCCCAATTCATCCCACTCGATTCATCAGGAAGAACCGGTTGGCAGGGCTTGCGACTGCTGCGCAGCCGAGCGGGAGCAAGCTCCCTCGCCACAGAGGCGCGTCAGGCCGACAGCGCGTCGATCAGTTCTTTGTTGAACGCTGGAATATCATCCGGCTGACGGCTGCTGATCAGATGACCGTCCTTGACCACTTCCTTGTCGACCCAGTTGGCCCCGGCATTGACCAGGTCATCCTTGAGTGTCTTGAAACTGGTCATGGTCTTGCCATTGACCAGCCCGGCGGAAATCAGCAGCCAGCCGCCATGGCAGATCACTGCAATCGGTTTGCCGGCGGAGGCGCCGGTCTTGACCAGATGCTGGGCATCCTGATCGATGCGAATGGTGTCGGAGTTCTGCACGCCACCCGGCAGGACGATCGCGTCGTACTGCTCGCTGCTGGCGCCTTGAAAGGTCTGATCGACCTTGAAGTCATCCGCCGGTTTGTCGTGGTTCCAGCCTTTGACCTTGCCGGCCTCGGCCGAAAGGATGTCGACCTGGGCGCCGGCCTGCTCCAGTGCTTGCTTGGGCCCGGTCAGTTCGACCTGTTCGAAACCGTCTGTTACTAAAATGGCGACGCGTTTGCCAGTGAGGGAAGTAGCCATCGATAAGCTCCTGAGTCTGCGGGAAATTACCGCCGAGCCGGTGCTTGATTGTCCGGTCGGCCTTACAAAGTCCGAAGCCTGAGCGTGAATGAAAGTTCCTGACAATTGCCCACTGGTGTGTCGTCCTGCGGTTTTTAGAGGTTAGAATCGCCGCCTGTCCCAGAGTGTGTACTTATGTCCCAAGAGCTGACCACCGAACAGATTCAACAATCCCTGCAAGGCATCAGCGTGCCCGCGCAGCCGCAGATCATGGTGGATCTGCAGATGGAGCAGTACATGCCCGACCCGGACCTGGAGGTGATCGCCAAGCTGATCGCCCAGGATCCCGGCCTGTCCGGTTCTCTGCTGAAAATCGTCAACTCGCCGTATTACGGCCTGAGCAACAAGATCACTTCGATCCAGCGTGCGGTGAACCTGTTGGGCAGCCGCTCGATCATCAACCTGATCAACGCGCAGTCGATCAAGGGCGAGATGAACGACGACACCATCGTCACCCTCAACCGTTTCTGGGACACCGCCCAGGACGTGGCGATGACGTGCCTGACCCTGGCCAAGCGCATCGGCACTCAGGCCGGCGATGAGGCCTATGCCCTGGGCCTGTTCCACGACTGCGGCGTGCCTTTGATGCTGCAACGCTTCCCCAACTACATGTCGGTGCTGGAAACGGCTTACGCCAACGCCAGTGCCGAGTGCCGGGTGGTGGACACCGAAAACAGCGAGTTCAACACCAACCATGCCGTGGTCGGCTACTACACCGCCAAGTCGTGGCGCCTGCCTGAACACGTCAGCACGGCGATCGCCAATCACCACAATGCGCTGGCGATCTTCAGCGACGAATCCTCGCGCAACAGCCAGATGAAGAATCTGCTGGCGATCCTGAAGATGGCCGAGCACATCTGTGCGTCTTATCGGGTGCTGGGCAACCAGACCGAAGACCACGAGTGGAACAGCATTGGCCCGCTGATTCTCGATTACGTGGGCCTGTCGGACTACGATTTCGAAACCCTCAAACAGACGATCCGCGACCTCGGCGCGCATTGATTCGAGAACGCCATGCCTGAATTGCCGGAAGTCGAAACCACCCGCCGGGGCATTGCTCCGCACCTGGAAGGCCAGCGCGTCAGCCGGGTGATCGTGCGGGATCGTCGGCTGCGCTGGCCGATCCCCGAAGACCTCGATGTGCGTCTTTCCGGGCAGCGCATCGTGCTGGTCGAGCGGCGGGCCAAGTATCTGTTGATCAATGCCGAAGTCGGCACGTTGATCAGTCACTTGGGCATGTCGGGCAACTTGCGGCTGGTGGAAGTCGGGTTGCCGGCGCTCAAGCATGAGCACGTCGATATCGAACTGGAATCCGGTCTGGCGTTGCGCTACACAGATCCGCGCCGCTTCGGTGCGATGCTGTGGAGTACCGATCCGCTCAATCACGAACTGCTGATTCGCCTCGGGCCGGAGCCGTTGACCGATCTGTTCGACGGCGAGCGCCTGTTCCAGCTGTCGCGTGGGCGTTCGATGGCGGTCAAGCCGTTCATCATGGACAACGCGGTGGTGGTAGGCGTCGGCAATATTTACGCGACCGAAGCGCTGTTCGCCGCCGGGATCGATCCGCGCCGCGAAGCCAAGAGCATCTCCCGGGCGCGGTATCTGAAGCTGGCGATCGAGATCAAACGCATCCTCGCCGCAGCTATCGAGCGCGGCGGCACCACGTTGCGGGATTTCATCGGCGGTGACGGGCAGCCCGGCTACTTCCAGCAGGAACTGTTTGTCTATGGTCGCGGTGGTGAGCACTGCAAGGTCTGCGGTACTGGCCTGCGGGAAGTGAAGCTGGGGCAACGGGCCAGTGTGTTCTGTCCGCGCTGCCAGACCTGAGGCAAAAATCTGAAAAAGTCCTACGGTCTATAGTGAGTGGTCTCACTGTTCAGCCCGAAGGATCGTGCCATGAAGTCCTTGCAAGTCCTGTTTGCAGCACTGCTGCTGTGTTCCAGCCTGGCCGTTCAGGCCACGGAGCACGGCAGCGGTGATCCGCGCTACACCATCCAGAACCCTCCCGCCTACGCCATGATTGGTGATTTGCTGATTGCCCGACCTTTATTGGTTGTGGCAACGGTGCTGGGTGCGGGGGTGTTTGTGGTGTCATTGCCGTTCACCGCGCTGGGTGGCGGGGTAGGTGATGCGGGGCAGGCGCTGGTGGTGGATCCGGCGAAAGCGGCGTTTGTGCGGTGTCTGGGGTGTACAGGGGAGGGGTTTGAGCAGCGCGAGTGAGCTGATCCGGGTTTTTCGGTGTTGCTGATGGCCTCTTCGCGAGCAAGCCCGCTCCCACAGTGAAATGCATTCCAACTGTGGGAGGGGGCTTGCTCGCGGGGAGGCCCGGAAGAGCGCTACAAAACGTTCAGGTCACGCCTCGCCCCGAATCTCGTGCCGGTAATCTTGCGGTACTTTTCCATCAACTGTTCTTCAGTCTCAGGATGCGCCTCGTCCAGTGGAATGCAATCCACCGGGCAGACCTGTTGGCACTGCGGCTCGTCGTAGTGGCCGACGCACTGGGTGCACAGGTTCGGGTCGATCACATAGATCTCTTCGCCTTGAGAAATGGCGGCGTTCGGGCACTCGGGTTCGCAGACGTCGCAGTTGATGCAATCGTCGGTGATGATCAGGGACATGCTAACTCCAGCCGGGGCGGCAGGCCCGGGCGCAATAAATCAATGCGCGCAATTGTGCCGCATTGGCGCCCGCAGTGCACGCGGGCGCCGTTTGAACGGTCGTTACTTCTTGAAGCGCAGGGTCAGGGCATCGGCCACGGCCGGGTGCACGAACTTGCTGATATCGCCGCCCAGCGCGGCAATTTCCCGCACCAGCGTCGAGGAAATGAACGAATAACGCTCGGACGGGGTGAGAAACAGACTCTCGACGTCCGGGGCCAACTGGCGGTTCATGTTGGCCAGCTGGAATTCGTATTCGAAGTCCGACACCGCACGCAGGCCACGCAGGAACACATTGGCGTTCTGTTCCTTGGCGAAATGCGCCAGCAGCGTCGAGAAGCCGACCACTTCGACGTTGGGCAGGTGTTTGGTGACCTCGCGAGCCAGCTCAACCCGTTGTTCCAGCGGGAACAGCGGGTTTTTCTTCGGGCTGGCGGCGACCGCAATGATCACGTGATCGAACAGGCGCGAGGCGCGTTCGACCAGATCGCCATGGCCCTTGGTAATAGGGTCGAAGGTACCTGGGTACAACACTCGGTTCATCGCGTCGTCCTGGCGGGAGTCCGTTGGGGAGTCGGATGGTATCGCAGCCGTCCCGGTCGGCCAAGTCGCCTGTTGGGTAAGAAAGCACTATAGACGCCGCGATAAACCGGTTTTTTCACGGATTTCTCAGCCGATCGGCGAGGGCAGTCGCCAATTGTGCTGTCAGGCCATACACCGACAATTGCGGGTTGGCGCCAATGCTGGTGGGGAACAGCGAGCCGTCGTGAATCGACAGATTGCTCAGTTGATGATGCCGGCCAAGGCTGTCGGTGACTGCGTTTTTCGGCTCTTCGCCCATCGCACAACCGCCCATCACGTGGGCACTGCCCAGGCGCGTGCGATACAGCTCAAGGCTCAGACCGTTGATCAGCGTGCGGGCTTCGGCCAGGGTTTTCACGTAGCGCGCATCGGCGTGCATCGGCATCACTGCTTTGGCGCCGCCGGCAAACTGGATCTCGGCCATGCTGTGAAAGGCGCGGCGCAGGCCCTCCCAGGCATAAGGCGAGACTTGATAGTCGAGCACCGGCGAGCCATCACCGCGCAGTTCGACACTGCCGCCGGGGCTGTCCGGGTGGAAACCGTCGCGCAGCAACGCGAGCATCGCGTGGGTGTGCGGCAGGTCAGCCATGTGTTCGGCGTTCTGCTGGCCGAAGCCGCCGAGCAAGGTCGCGGCCAGCGCCGGTTGCAGCGGTGGCACTTCGAGTTTGTAGCCCATCGGCCCACTGGTGCCGTCCTTCCACTGGAAATGATCCGAGTAGATCGACTGCGGCGCGCCGTAGAACGGATTGATCACCTCGTCGAAACGCCCGGCGGACATGTTCACCAGATGCAGGAACGTGCGTTTGCCGAGGCGCTGATGCGGATCCGGTGCATCCGAACGCAGCAGCAGGGCCGGGCTGTTGATGCCGCCGCCCGCCAGCACGTAATGCCGCGCCTTGATCGTGATTTTGCGTCCGGTCGGCGCAACGCAACGTTCGTCCATCGCCACGCATTGCAGGCCGGTGATCTTGTCGCCGTTGATCAGCAGTTTTTCCGCGCGGGCCAGGTACAGCAACTCGCCGCCCTTTTCCAGGGTCGCCGGAATTGTGGTGACCAGCATCGACTGCTTGGCGTTGGTCGGGCAGCCCATGCCGCAGTAGCCGATGTTCCAGCAGCCACGCACGTTGCGCGGGATCACGTGCCAGCTGTAGCCGAGATGCTCGCAGCCTTTGCGGATCACATCGTTGTTGGCGTTGGGTGGAACCATCCACGGCGCGACGCCGAGACGCTGTTCCATTTTTTCGAACCACGGCGCCATCTCGGCCGGGCTGTGGCCTTTGACGTTGTGCTCCTTGGCCCAGTGCTCGAGGGTCGGTTCGGGCGTGCGGAAACTCGACGTCCAGTTGATCAGCGTGGTACCGCCCACCGCACGGCCCTGGAGGATAGTGATGGCGCCGTCCTTGCTCATGCGGCCGATGCCTTCTTGATAGAGGCTGCTGTAGGCCTGGTCTTCGAGCATCTTGAAGTCGGCACTGGTCTTGAGCTGGCCTTCTTCGATCAGCAGCACTTTGTAGCCGGCGGCGCTGAGGATTTCTGCGGTGGTGCCGCCGCCGGCGCCGCTGCCGATGATTGCCACGTCGGCTTGCAGCGTCAGGTCGGCGGTCAGCTGTGCGCCGTTGTAGGTTTTCCAGCCACGGGCGAGGCCTTCGCGGAACGGGTCGGGTACGGGCATTGATCAGGTTCTCTTGTTCTTGTTGTTCTTGCGGGCCTCTTCGCGAGCAGGCTCGCTCCCACATTTGCACCGTAGCCCCCTGTGGGAGCGAGCCTGCTCGCGAAGGGCGCGACTCGGTTTCAAACAGTAGGCGGACCGGGGTAACCGCAATGCGCCCAGGACTCGGCGCGGGTGTACCAGGCCATCATCACCATCTGCTGCAATGAGCTGTGGCCCATGCGCAGCAGGCTCAATGAACTGTTCTGCCAGCGGTCGAGGAAGTGGCGCATGGCCTCTGGGCTGGCATTTTCCCAACTGCCCCAGATCCCGGTGAGCGGACCGCGGGTGACGGTCATGCCGAGCACATCGAACAATTGCCGGGTGAGTTTGAGCATTTCCGGCGACAGGTGATCGAGGCTGTAGTCCAGCGATTTGAGGGTGCCATCGACGGCGCCGGGCATTTTTTCGGCGGCCACGGCGCCTTCGAGCATCACCGGAATCAGCGCGCGCAGAAACAGCAGGTCGCCGTCGCGCAAAGTGACGAAGCCGTTGGCCGCGACACTCGATGAGCAGCCACTGAGGCTGGCGCCGAGGCCGGCGGTGGCGAGAAACGCTGTGGCGCCAAGGCTGAACTTCAGCAGGCCACGGCGCGACAGGGCAGGTGTTTCGGTCAGGCTTGGGTGCATTGTTGTTATTACCCGGCGGTGACGACGATTAGCGGATGAACAGCTTCTGGATCAGTTTCTGAATTGATTTGCCGTAGGGCGGATAGATCAACTTCGCGGCGTTGAAGCGCTGTTTGATCAGCACGCCCTTGGCTTTGCTGAAAGTCAGGAAACCTTCGTGGCCGTGATAGTGGCCCATGCCCGACGGGCCGATGCCGCCGAACGGCATGTCGTCCTGCGCCACGTGCAGCAGGGTGTCGTTCAGGCACACGCCGCCGGAGTGGGTCTCGTGCAGCACGCGGTTCTGTTCGCGCTTGTCGTAGCCGAAGTAGTAAAGCGCCAGAGGACGCGGGCGCTGATTGATGTAGGCAAACGCCTGATCGAGATCCTGATACGGCACGATCGGCAGCAGCGGGCCGAAGATTTCGTCCTGCATCACGGTCATCTCGTCAGTGACGTTGAGCAGCAGGCTGTGCGGCATGCGCCGGCCCTGGCCCTGTTCGAACAGCGGGATCAGCAGCGCGCCTTTGCTGGTGGCATCGCTGACATAACCGTTGAGCCGGGCCAGTTGGCGCTCGTTGATGATCGCGGTGTAGTCCGGGTTGTCGGCGAGGGTCGGATAGAAATTGTTGACCACCTGACGATAGGCTTCGACGAACGCGCCGACGCGGTCTTGCGGCACCAGCACGTAATCGGGGGCGACGCAGGTCTGCCCGGCATTCAGGGTTTTACCGAAGGCGATGCGTTCGGCGGCGTCCTTGAGCGGCACGTCGCGGGAGACGATGGCCGGGGACTTGCCGCCGAGTTCGAGGGTCACCGGGGTCAGGTTTTCCGCTGCGGCGCGCATCACGTGTTTGCCGATGCTGGTGGCGCCGGTGAACAGCAGGTGATCAAAGCGCAGACGGGAAAACGCCACGCCGATGTCGGCCTCGCCCAGCACCACGCAGACCAGATCTTCGGGGAAAATTCGCCCTAGCAGAGTCTTGAGCAACTGGCCGGTGGCCGGGGTCGATTCGCTGAGCTTGAGCATGACCCGGTTGCCCGCCGCCAGCGCGCCGACCAGTGGGCCGATGGCCAGATACAACGGGTAGTTCCACGGGACGATGATGCCGACCACGCCAAGCGGCTGGTACACGACTTTCGCCGACGCTGGCTGAAAGGCCATGCCGACTTTGCGTCGCGACGACTTCATCCAGCCCTTGAGGTGACGGCTGGCGTAATGGATCCCGTGCAGACTGGGCATCAGTTCGGCGAGCAGGGTTTCATCGGCGCTGCGATGACTGAAATCCGCGCTGATGGCCTCGACCAGCGCCTGCCGCTCATTACTGAGCAAGTCGCGCAACGCCTTGAGCCATTGCTGGCGCTGATCTGCCGGTGGCATCGGGTTGGCGGCATAGGCGGCGCGCTGTGCCGCGAACAGCCGATCCAGCTCTTCCAGGGGCTGTTGCAGCGTTTGCAGATAAGCAATGTCGGCAGTCATCGTCGGCTCCGGATTTATTGTAGTGATGACGTTCTAGAGTCTATGCTCTAGAAAGTCAAATGACTTCCCGACACAGCTTTGTTTTATCAAGTTCCGGTTAGGTCGTAAGATGCCCCTCACCGCACTCTGAATTAAAGCTCAAGCCATGGCCCCACGAATAAAAACCAGCGAGCGCATCGTGCAGAACAGCCTCGAACTGTTCAATCAGCAGGGCGAGCGCAGCATCAGCACCAATCACATTGCCGCGCACATGGAGATTTCTCCGGGCAACCTGTACTACCACTTCCCCAACAAGCAGGCGATCATCGCCGTGCTGTTCAGTGAGTACGAGACGCTTGTGGACAGCTTTCTGCGCCCGCCGCAGGGGCGTGCCGCCACCGTCGAAGACAAGCGCTATTACCTCAAGGAGCTGCTGTCGGCGATGTGGGGCTACCGCTTTCTGCATCGCGATCTTGAGCACCTGCTCGACAGCGACCCGGACCTGGCCGCGCGCTACCGGCGTTTTTCCCAGCGCTGCGTGATCCAGGGCATGGCGATCTACGAAGGCTTCGTCGCCGCTGGCATCCTCAAGATGGATCGGGTGCAGATCGAATCCCTGACGATCAATGCCTGGATCATCCTCACCTCGTGGGTGCGTTTTCTGTGCACCACCCGGGAAAACTCCAACCACCTCAGCGAACAGGCCATCAAGCGTGGCGTGTATCAGGTGCTGGTGCTGGAGGCCGGATTCGTCACCGATCAGGCCCGCGAAGAAGTGAATGCCTTGTTCGACGAGTTCTACGTGCCGCTGGCCCAGGCCCTCGAGGAAGGGCGGTAAACCATTTCGAAGTCGCTCACAGGAGTCCGTTATGCCGATTGCGCAACTGCTCAGCCCGAATGCACTGGATGCCCGCAAGGAGCAGGCGGGGCTGGTGATTCTCGATTGTCGTTTTGCCCTCGAAGACCCGGACTACGGGCAGCGCAGCTATGCCGAAGGGCACATCGCCGGTGCCAGCTTCGCCGACCTTGAGCGCGATCTCAGTGGCAAGGTGATCAAAGGCGTGACCGGGCGTCACCCGTTGCCCGAGCCGGCAGCATTGATCGAACGTCTGCAAGCCTGGGGCATCAATGCCGACAGCGATGTGGTTCTCTACGACGACGGCCCCGGTGCCTATGCGGCTCGGGCCTGGTGGTTGCTGGCGTGGCTGGGCAAGCGCGACGGCGTGTTCATTCTCGACGGCGGGCTGAAGGCCTGGCACGCGGCGGGTCTGCCGCTGAGTCTGGACGCGCCGTCGGTCAGCCGGGGCAATTTCAGTGGTCAGCCGGACATGAAACTGCTGCTGAGCGCCGAACAATTGCAGAAGCGCCTCGGTCAGCCGACGCTGACGTTGCTCGACGCCCGGGCCTTGCCGCGCTTCAAGGGTGAGGTGGAGCCGATCGATCCGATTGCCGGGCACATTCCCGGCGCGCAATGCGCAGCGTTTACCGAAAACCTCGGCAGCGACGGACGCTTCCTGCCAGCAGAGCAGCTCAAGCAACGCTTTGCTGCGAAACTCGGCGAGCGTTCGCCTTCGGAGCTGGTCGCTTACTGCGGCTCCGGGGTGACGGCGTGCCACAACCTGTTCGCGTTGTGCCTGGCGGGGTATCCGCTGGGTTCGCTGTATGCCGGGTCGTGGAGTGAGTGGATCAACGAGCCTTCCCGAGGCATCGCCACGGGCGAATAAAGTCACCATACCCCCAATGTGGGAGCGGGTTGCTCGCGAAAGCGGTTTGTCAGTCAACCATGATGTCTGCTGAAACATCGCTTTCGCGAGCAAGCCCGCTCCCACAGGGGTTAATCGTCGCCGATAGATTGTCGGGCACTGCGATACGCCGCCGGCCCCACGCCATACACCTGCTTGAACTGCCGGCTCAGATGACTCTGATCGGCAAAGCCCAGTTGCATGGCGACTTCCACCGGTAGGCAACCGTGCTGCAATAAACCCCGGGCCGTGGCGATGCGCTGCTGCATCAGCCAGGTGTGTGGCGGCATGCCGGTGGCGCGGCGGAACACCCGGGCGAAGTGGAAGGGCGACAGGTTCACCGCGGCCGCCAATTCTTCCAGCGACGGCGGCGCAGCCAGTTGCGCATGCAGCAGCTCCTTGGCCATCACCACCGCGCGATGCTCCTTGCCCGGTTTGCCGTTGATCTGCACCGCCGCATGCCGTTGCAACAGCAGCATCATCATTTCGCGCCACATCGTCTGCTGTTGCAGCGCGGTGGCCGGGCTTTCCAGCAAGCGATGCAACTGACAGAAACCGTTGACCAGATCCGGGTCGCGGTACAGCGTCGCGCCGAAGGCCGGCATCGGCGCGGTGGGCAGTTCCAGTTCTTCGAGAAGGGAAACGATCTGTCCGGTATCGGGATAAAACGCCCGGTACAGCCAACCGTCCTCGGTGCCCTTGTGGCCGGTGTGCAATTCGTCCGGGTTGATCAGCACCAGGGTGCCGCTGCCCGCAAGGTGTTCGGCACCGCGATAGCGATAACGCTGGGCACCGGCCATGATCATGCCGATCACATAACCGTCGTGGACGTGCGGGGCGAAGCGATGCTCGATGTAGCGCGCCGACAGCAACTCGACCCCGGCCAGCGGTGCGGTTTGCCAGAATCGGATCGACTCGCCCTGATCGCTCATGACGTCACACGGGCCAGCCATTGCGGGATGCGCCGTTCCAGGTAGTAACCGGGCTGGCGCAACGTGCCATCGACAAAGCCGACATGCCCACCCTTGGCCTGCAGCTCGAACCGGGTGCTGGTGGACAGCTCCTCGGGCGTCGGCAGGCTGTGGGGAAACACGAACGGATCGTCAGCGGCCTGAATGATCAGGGTCGGGGTGCGGATTTCACCGAGAAAGTAGCGACTCGATGCCCGCCGATAGTAATCCTCGGCATCGGTAAAACCATGCAACGGCGCAGTGATCCGGCCATCGAAGTCCCAGAAGGTGCGCATGTTCTCCAGCGAACCGAGCGCCGCCAGAGCCGCCAGGCCATCCTCGCGTCCGTCATGCTGGAACTGGCGTTGCTTGTTTCTGATGTAAGCGACCATCTCACGCATGAAGTGCGCCTGATAGACCTTGGAGAACCCCTGACCGATCCGATCGGCGCATTGATCGAGACGAAACGGCACCGACACCGCCACTGCACCGAGCACGCCGCTGTCGCTGCCTGTCTCGCCGAGATGCTTGAGCAACACATTGCCGCCCAATGAGTATCCGACTGCATACAGCGGCGCCAGTGGCCGCTTGGCGCGCAGGTGTCTGATGGCTTCGGCGAGGTCTTCACTGGCGCCGGAGTGGTAACTGCGCGGCAGCAGGTTGGGTTCGCCGGAGCAACCGCGCCAGTTCAGCGCGACGCTGGCCCAGCCTTGTGCGGCGAGGGCGGCCTGAATTCCGGCGACGTAGGGCGAATTGGAAGAACCGGTCAGCCCGTGCAATACCAGCACCAGCGGCGCGTCGGCGCTGTGCGGACCATGCCAGTCGAGGTCGAGGAAGTCCCCGTCGTCCAGCCACAGGCGTTCCCGCTCGCGATCAAGGTGGACGGTTTTGCGCCACAGCGGCCCCCACAAGGTTTGCAGGTGCGGATTGCCGAGGCCGAAGGCGGGGGTAAAGCGATCTGAAGAAGCGGGCACGATGATTCTCGATGCAGCTTTGTGGGCAGAGTACGCACGCTTTTGTGGCGAGGGAGCTTGCTCCCGCTGGACTGCGCAGCAGGCCTCGCTCCTGAAAAAGGGGCCGCTACGCGACCCAGCGGGAGCAAGCTCCCTCGCCACAGATTTAGCGCAAACTTTCAGTTAACCGGCGATCTCTGCCATACGTTGCCACAACGCGTAGTACACCCGCCCGGATTTCTGCTCGCGGTGCAGGCGCCAGTTGCCCGGCAGGCCCAGCGTCGAAGGCGCGGTCTCGCTTTCAGTGTAGATCCACGAATCGGGCGCCAGCCATTGGCGCTCTTCCAGCAGGGTGCAGACGGCCGGAAGCAGGTTCTGGTTGAATGGCGGATCGAGAAATACCAGATCGAACGGCGTGGCGACTTGGGTTTCCAGATAACGCAGCGCGTCCGCGGTTTGCACCTGGCCGTTGGTGCAGCGCAGGGTGCCGAGGTGTTCTTTCAGGCTCGACACCGCCACGTGGCTGGCATCCAGCGCCTGGCCCATGGCCGCGCCACGGGACAGAGCCTCGAGAAACAGCGCGCCGCTGCCGGCGAACGGGTCCAGCACCTTGGCCCCGGCCACATACGGCGCGAGCCAGTTGAACAGGGTTTCGCGCACACGGTCCGGTGTCGGGCGCAGTCCCGGTGCATCGGGGAAGCTCAGTTTGCGGCTGCGCCATTCGCCGCCGATGATACGCAGCTGGTTCACACCGTTGTGGACGTTCTGCGCAGGTTTTTTAGGACGAGTAGCCATTAATGCTCCGGAACCCCGAGCGGTTGCTCGGCAGGTTTATCAGATGGGGCCGGTAACGGCTTTTGCGGCACGGTCGGGCCAGCGCTGACGATGACCAGTTTGTCCGTGCTCAGGTGTTTGTTCATCGCGTCTTTGACTTGCTCGACAGTCAGGCTCTGGGACTGACGCATGAAGTCATCCAGATAGCTCAGCGGCAGATTATAGAAGCCCATGGCGCCCAGTTGGCCGACGATATCGGCGTTGCTTGCGGTGGACAGCGGGAAGCTGCCGGCCAGCTCGCGCTTGGCGTCGTCGAGTTCTTTCTGGGTCGGGCCGCTCTTCAGGTAATCGGCGAGCACGTCTTGCACCAGTTTCAGGGTGCCTTCGCTCATTTCCGCGCGAGTCTGCAGGTTGATCATGAACGGGCCGCGAGCCTGCATCGGGCTGAAACCCGAGTACACGCCGTAGGTCAGGCCACGCTTCTCGCGCACTTCGCTCATCAGGCGGGTACCGAAACCGCCGCCACCGAGGATCTGGTTGCCCATCGACAGCGCCGCGTAATCCGGGTCGTCACGGTCGATGCCCAGCTGTGCGAGCAGCAGGTTGGTTTGCTTCGACGGGAACTCGATGTGATTGACGCTGGCTTTCGGTTCCTGCGGCTGGGCGATTTTCGACAATGCCGGGCCTTTAGGCAGGGCGCCGGAGACCTGATTGGCAATCGCCTCGGCTTCGGCGCGAGACAAGTCACCGACCAGCGCGATCACCACGTTGCCGGCCGCGTAGGCCTTGGCGTGGAATTCACGCAACTGTGCCAGGGTGATCTTCGGCACGCTCTGCGGGTTGCCGTCGCTGGAATGCGCATACGGGTGGTCGCCGTACAAACGCTTCATCAGCTCGAGGCTGGCGAGTTTGCCGGGGTTCTGTTTCTGGTATTCGAAACCGGCGAGCAACTGGTTCTTGATGCGCGCGAAGGAGTCGGCCGGGAAGGTCGGTTTGCCCACCACTTCCGAGAACAGCTTCAGCGCCGGTTCACGTTGCTCGGCGGCACTCAGACTGCGCAGCGAAGCCAGCGCCATGTCCTTGTAGGCGCCGTTGCCGAAATCCGCACCGAGGCCTTCGAAGCCTTGGGCGATGGCGCCAACGTCCTTGCCGGCCACGCCTTCGTTGAGCATGGCGTTGGTCAGGACTGCCAGGCCCGGTGCATTGCCGTCCTGACTGCTGCCGGCGGCGAAGATCAGGCGCATGTCGAACATCGGCAGCTCATGGGCTTCGACGAACAGCACCTTGGCGCCTTCGGCGGTGTTCCAGGTCTGCACGTCGAGCTTGCGGCTGGCCGGGGCCTTGCCGTCGAGTTCGGCCAGCGATTGCAGCTTCTGGCTGGTCTTGGCGTTGTCCAGTGCTTCACTGGCGTCGGTTTTGACACCGGGCATCAGATAGAACGCGGCAGAGCCGATCACTGCAATGGCGATCAGGCCGAGCAACAGGCGTGGGGATTTGCGCTCACTCATGAGTCGTCTCCAGTGGCAGGACATGGGCGACGCTGAGACGTTCGCGGGTGAAATACAGCTTGGCGGCGTTCTGGATGTCTTGCGGGGTCACGCTTTCCAGGTCGGCGAGTTCGGTGTCCATCAACTTCCACGACAGCCCGACCGTTTCCAGTTGGCCGATGGCGGTGGCCTGGCTGGTGATCGAATCACGTTCGAACACCAGGCCGGCAATCACTTGTGCCCGCACGCGCTCGAGTTCTTCGGCGGACGGTGCGGTGGTTTTCAGCTGTTCCAGCAGTTTCCACAGACCGGCTTCAGCTTGCGCCATGGTCTTTTTCTTCTGCGTGTTCGGCGTCGCCGACAGGGTGAAAAGGCTGTCGCCACGGGTGTAGGCGTCGTAGCTCGACGAACCGCCCGAGACCAGCTCTTCGCCGCGTTCCAGTTGCGTCGGGATACGCCCGCTGTAGCCGCCGTCGAGCAGCGCCGAGATCAGGCGCAGGGCGTTGACCGAGCGCTTGTCTTCAGCAGTGGCAATGCTGGGCACGTTGAAGCCGAGCATCAGGCTGGGAAGTTGGGTCTGCACATGCAGGGTGATCTGGCGCTCACCCGGCTCGGCCAGTTCCAGCGGTTTCTTCGCTGGTGGCACGTCGCGCTTGGCAATCGGCCCGAAGTAGCGTTGGGCGAGGGTCTTCACTTCATCGGGGGTGACGTCGCCGACCACTACCAGCGTGGCGTTGTTCGGCACATACCAGGACTGATACCAGTGGCGCAGCTCTTCGACCTTCATCCGGTCCAGGTCCGCCATCCAGCCGATGGTCGGTGTGTGGTAGCCGCTGGCCGGGTAAGCCATAGCCTTGTAACGCTCGTAAGCCTTGGACATCGGCTTGTCGTCGGTGCGCAGGCGGCGCTCTTCCTTGATGACTTCGATTTCCTTGGCGAACTCGTCAGCCGGCAGGCGCAGATTGGCCATGCGGTCGGCTTCCAGTTCGAAGGCCACGCCCAGACGGTCGCGGGCCAGCACCTGGTAATAGGCGGTGAAGTCGTCACTGGTGAAGGCGTTTTCTTCGGCGCCCAGGTCGCGCAGGATCAGCGAGGCTTCGCCGGGGCCGACTTTTTCGCTGCCCTTGAACATCATGTGCTCGAGTGCGTGGGACAGACCGGTCTGGCCCGGAGTTTCGTAGCTGGAACCGACCTTGTACCAGACCTGCGACACCACCACCGGCGCGCGATGGTCTTCGCGCACGACGACCTTCAGGCCGTTGTCGAGGGTGAATTCGTGGGTCGGTTGCGGGTCGGCCGCCAGGGCCGAAAGGGGCAGGCAGACTGTGCTGAGCAGCAGGCCTGCAGCGCGGCGGGCTAGAGCATTCATTCGTTTTTTAACCTGTTGGGCTGCCCGCTTGGTCTTAGCGTCGGCGGGCGAGAGGGTGCTAGGATACTGATCCGTTTTACCGGCGACCACGCCTATCAGGTTTTCCGGCCTGATGCGGTTGTATAGGTTGGCGGCAGAAAGCTGCGGTTTATCGACTAGACTTCGCTTTTTCGCCGATTTTGCCGGTTTAGTCCTTCGTTAATACGAATCTTTGGGGTGCCGCTGGCGCCTCGACAAAATGTTGCGCGTGAACAAGCTGGATGAAACACAGTCTGTTCTGCATCGAATATTTATTTGCCGGGGCGCCCTTATGGCGCGTCGCTACCGTGAGATAGCCGTCCTCCATGTTTGGTTCCAACGACGACAAGAAGACCCCAGCTGCGGCTGGCGAGAAGAAAAGCCTGTTCGGATGGCTGCGTAAGAAACCGCAGGAACCCGTCGTCGAACAGCCGCCCGCGATTCCTGAACCGGCTCCGACGCCAGCGCCTGCTATAGAAGAAGAGCCGGCGCCGATCGTGCTGCCGATTGCCGAGCCGGTGCTGCAACCGGTCGAGCCCGAGCCAGAACCTGAAAACCCGGTAGCGGCCGAGCTGCCACTGACTCCGGCGGCCGAGCCGTGGCTGACCTTGCCGGTGGCAGAAGAGCCGGTGGCGTTGGTCGAAGAGGCCGCGCCGCATGTGACGCCGCCGATTCCTGCACCTGCTGCGTTCGTCCCTGAAGTCGCTCCGGCGCCAGTGGTTGAGCCGGTTGTCGAGCCTGCGCCGGTTGTTCCCGAGCCAGTGGCCCCGGTGTTCGTTGCCCCTGTTGCGCCGGTCGTTCAGCAGCCCGAGCCTGCACCTGCACCTGCACCTGCACCTGCACCTGCACCTGCACCGGTCGTCGCTGCTCCGGTGGTGCCGGCAGAAGTGGTTGCTGAAGCGCCAGTGGAAGCCCCGCGCAGCGAAGAAACCAAAGTCGGCTTCTTCGCCCGCCTTAAGCAAGGCCTGTCGAAAACCAGCGCCAGCATCGGCGAGGGCATGGCCAGCCTGTTTCTCGGCCGTAAAACCATTGATGACGATTTGCTCGATGAGCTGGAAACCCGTCTGCTGACCGCCGACGTCGGTGTCGAAGCCACCACGCAGATCATCCAGCGCCTGACTCAGAAGGTTGCACGCAAAGAGCTGGCCGACGCCGACGCGCTGTACAAGTCGTTGCAGGCCGAGCTGGCGTCAATGCTCAAGCCGGTCGAGCAGCCGCTGAAAATTGCCTCGCAGAACAAGCCGTTCGTGATTCTGGTGGTCGGCGTCAATGGCGCTGGCAAGACCACCACCATCGGCAAACTGGCGAAGAAGCTGCAACTGGAAGGCAAGAAAGTCATGCTCGCTGCCGGTGACACCTTCCGCGCCGCTGCCGTTGAGCAGCTGCAGGTCTGGGGCGAGCGCAACAAGATCCCGGTGATCGCCCAGCACACCGGCGCCGACTCTGCTTCGGTGATCTTCGACGCCGTGCAAGCCGCCAAGGCCCGTGGCATCGACGTGTTGATCGCCGACACCGCCGGTCGTCTGCACACCAAAGACAACCTGATGGAAGAGCTGAAGAAAGTTCGCCGGGTGATCGGCAAGCTCGACGCCGACGCACCGCACGAAGTGCTGCTGGTACTTGATGCCGGCACCGGTCAGAACGCGATCAACCAGGCCAAGCAATTCAACCAGACCGTCGAACTGACCGGCCTGGCGCTGACCAAGCTCGACGGTACCGCCAAGGGCGGGGTGATTTTCGCCCTGGCCAAGCAGTTTGGTCTGCCGATCCGCTACATCGGTGTCGGTGAAGGCATCGACGATCTGCGTACCTTTGAAGCCGAACCCTTTGTCCAGGCACTGTTTGCCGAACGGGAGCGTTCATGATTCGTTTCGAACAGGTCGGTAAACGCTACCCGAACGGTCACGTCGGCTTGCATGAGCTGAGCTTTCGAGTGCGTCGTGGCGAGTTTCTGTTTGTCACCGGTCACTCCGGTGCCGGTAAGTCCACGCTGTTGCGCCTGTTGCTGGCGATGGAGCGTCCGACCAGCGGCAAACTTCTGCTGGCCGGGCAGGATCTGAGCACCATCAGCAACGCGCAGATTCCGTTCCTGCGTCGGCAGATCGGCGTGGTGTTCCAGAATCACCAGTTGCTGTTCGATCGCACGGTGTTCAACAACGTCGCGCTGCCGCTGCAGATTCTCGGCTTGTCCAAGGCCGAAATCGCCAAGCGCGTCGATTCGGCGCTGGAGCGCGTGGCGCTGTCGGATAAAACCGATCTGTACCCGGGCGACCTGTCCACCGGTCAGCAACAGCGCGTCGGCATCGCCCGCGCCATCGTCCACCGTCCGGCCCTGCTGCTGGCGGACGAACCGACCGGTAACCTCGACCCGCGTCTGGCGGCCGAGATCATGGGCGTGTTCGAAGACATCAACCGCTTGGGCACCAGCGTGCTGATCGCCAGTCACGACCTGGCGCTGATTGCGCGTATGCGGCACCGTATGCTGACCCTGCAACGCGGCCGACTGATCGGCGACGGGGAGGCCGGCGTATGAGTGCGACACGCAGTCCGAAGGTTTCCGAGCGCGTGGCCCCGAAAGCCGCCGACCCGCAACCGCCAAAGAAGAAAAAACACGACGATGACGACGGCCCGGACTTTTCCACCCTGTTGCGTTCGTGGATCGAAAGTCACCGTGCCAGCCTGCTCGACAGCCTGCGGCGCCTCGGCAAGCAGCCGATCGGCAGCTTCTTCACCTGCATGGTGATGGCTGTGGCGCTGAGCCTGCCGATGGGCTTGTCACTGCTGATCAACAACGTCGAGCGTCTCGGCGGTTCGTGGCAGCGTGCGGCGCAGATTTCGCTGTACCTGCAGCTGGATGCCACGCCCGCGCAGGGTGAATCGTTGCGCGAGCAGATCAAAGGCATGCCCGGCGTCGCTGATGCCGAATATGTCGGTCGTGATCAGGCGCTGGAAGAGTTTCAGCAGCAGTCCGGTCTGGGCGAAGCCCTGCGCGAGCTGCCGGAGAACCCGCTGCCGGGCGTGGTGCTGGTGACCCCGAACGAGGTCGACAAGCCGACTCTGGAAGCATTAAGACAAAAACTTTCCGAGCTGCCGAAGGTACAACAGGCGCAACTTGATCTAGTCTGGGTCGAGCGTCTGGCCGCCATCCTCAAGCTCGGTGACCGTTTTGTCTTCGGTCTGACGGTGCTTTTGGTGTCTGCATTACTTTTGGTGATAGGCAATACCATTCGTCTTCATATTGAAAACCGCCGCACAGAGATAGAAGTGATTAAACTCGTCGGCGGCACTGACAGCTATGTACGTCGCCCCTTCCTTTATATGGGCGCGTTGTATGGCTTCGGTGCGGGGGTTCTGTCCTGGGGTGTGCTGGCGTTCGGCCTGAACTGGCTGAACGACGCGGTGGTTGGACTGGCCGGCTTGTACGGCAGTGATTTCGCGCTGGCCGGAGTGCCAGTTGCCGACGGTCTGTCGCTCTTGCTTGGCGCGGTGCTGTTGGGTTATATCGGTGCATGGATTGCAGTCGCACGTCATCTCAGGGAGCTGGCGCCGAAGTAGAATCTTTTTTGCGCGTGATTGACCTTGCGGTTTTTTTGGGAACTTGTACTTGAATTCCCGGTCAATTTTTCGCAGTGCCGAGAGGCACGAGTATGTAAGTGGGAGGTTTTTTCGCATGACCAATTCTTTGCAACCTGCGTACGCGTTGGTTCCGGGTGCGAACCTGGAAGCCTATGTGCACACCGTCAACAGCATTCCATTGCTGACGCCGGAGCAGGAGCGTGAACTGGCCGAGAGTCTCTACTATGAGCAGGATTTGGGGGCGGCTCGGCAGATGGTGCTCGCCCACCTGCGATTTGTCGTACACATTGCCCGTAGCTATTCCGGCTACGGTCTGGCTCAGGCTGACCTGATCCAGGAAGGCAACGTCGGTCTGATGAAGGCGGTAAAACGCTTCAACCCGGAAATGGGTGTGCGTCTGGTGTCGTTCGCCGTGCACTGGATCAAGGCGGAAATTCACGAGTTCATCCTGCGCAACTGGCGCATTGTGAAGGTCGCGACCACCAAGGCCCAGCGCAAGCTGTTCTTCAACCTGCGCAGCCAGAAGAAACGTCTGGCGTGGCTGAACAACGAGGAAGTCCACCGTGTGGCGGAAAGCCTTGGCGTCGAACCACGTGAAGTGCGCGAGATGGAAAGTCGCCTGACTGGCCATGACATGGCCTTCGACCCGGCTGCAGAAGCTGACGACGACAGCGCTTTCCAGTCGCCGGCCAACTACCTGGAAGACCACCGGTACGACCCGGCGCGTCAACTGGAAGATGCCGACTGGAGCGACAACTCCAACCACAACCTGCACGAAGCGCTGGAAGTGCTGGACGAGCGTAGCCGCGACATCCTCTACCAGCGCTGGCTGGCAGAAGAGAAAGCCACGCTGCACGACCTGGCGCAGAAGTACAACGTATCGGCCGAGCGGATCCGTCAGCTCGAGAAGAGCGCGATGAACAAGCTCAAGTTGTCGATCGCCGCCTAACCGGCGCCTCGGCAAACAAAAACGCCCCGATCAGCGGTGATCGGGGCGGGTTTATTTCTTTTTCAACACAAAACCCCGTTGGGGGGGGGCTGCCCGCGGGAGGGGGGGTCCCTCCCCC
>NZ_JAJSLU010000001.1:494050-497414 GCF_023063025.1 Pseudomonas sp. YL2
AGCGAGAAAAACACCCACAGGTGCCCGACCCCCGCCAACCGGGCGCCCGGGCAAAAAAACCCCCCCCAAACAGCGATGTCGGGCGCGTTTTTATTTCTGTTTCAACACAAATCCCTGTAGGAGTGAGCCTGCTCGCGATAGCGGTCTTCCTGCCACATTTATTGTGACTGACATGACGCTATCGCGAGCAGGCTCACTCCTACAGGGGGCTTCAGCGTTATTCAGCCCAAGGCGCCCGACGCGAATCATCAAGCCCCAGCAGATAGCTGGTCCCGCCCAACTGGCTCATCTGCTGGCGAATCCACCCGGCCCGGCGCGACACATAAGCCGTCGGATGGCTGGCGCTCCACACGCGCGGATTAGGCAGCACCGCCGCCAGATAACTCGCCTGCTGCCGCGACAGTGACTTGGCGCTCACACCAAAGTGATGACGTGCTGCGGCTTCGGCACCAAACACCCCGTCATCCCACTCGACGCTGTTCAGGTAAACCTCAAGAATCCGCTGCTTGGGCCACAACACCTCGATCAGTGCGGTAAACCATGCTTCCAGGCCTTTGCGCAGATAGCTGCGACCGGACCACAGAAACAGGTTCTTCGACACTTGTTGGCTCAAGGTGCTGGCACCGCGAATCGAACCGCCGAGTTCGTTGTGGGCCAGCGCAGCCTGAATCGCGCCGAAGTCAAAACCCCAGTGCTCGGGAAACTTCTGGTCTTCGCCGGCCATGACCGCGACCTTGAGATCGTCGGAGATTTCGTCCCACGGTTTCCAGGTGCGCTGCAGGTCAATCGGCTCGCCGTCGACCCAGGATTCGATCTTGCGCTCGACCATCAGCGCCGTGCCCGGCGGTGGCACGAAGCGAAACAGCAACACCAGCAATACACTGCCGCCCGCGAACCAGAGCAGGGCCTTCGTGAGACGACGCAAAAGTGAACGCAGCATAGAGATGGCTTGGCCGAACCGATAGAGCGGGCCATTATACAGACCCTGCCGAACGAGTCTGACTGGAGTTCCACATGCTGCGTGGCTTTCTGATGCTGGCCGCTTTCTTTGGTTTTACCGGTGTGGGCCTGGGCGCCTTCGCCGCGCATGGCCTGAAGAGCCGCCTGACCCCCGAGTATCTGGCGATTTTCCACACTGGCGTGACCTATCAATTGGTGCACACCCTGGCGCTGTTCGGTGTGGCGCTGCTGGCCACGCAGATTCAGGGGCGGCTGGTGACCTGGGCTGGTATCTCGTTCGCCGTCGGCATCCTGTTGTTCTCGGGCAGTCTGTATGTGCTGACCACCACCGGCATCAGCAAGCTCGGCATCATCACTCCGTTCGGCGGTCTGGCGTTTCTGGTTGGCTGGCTGTGTCTTGGACTTGCCGCCTGGCGCCTGCAGTAAACCGCTTGACGCTTGGTGCTGACCTTTAGGTCATGATCGGGCTAGAATGCCACCCCCTAAAAATGATGGCGGCCAGGCGCATGCGCATTCAGTTGAACGGCGAATCCCTTGAACTGCCCGACGGTGAAACCGTTGCGGCCCTGATTGCCCGTATGGACCTGACCGGTCGCCGGGTGGCAGTCGAACTCAATCTGGATATCGTCCCGCGCAGCCAGCATGCCGACACCATCCTGAACGACGGCGACAACGTCGAAGTGGTGCACGCCATCGGCGGCGGCTGATCGCCGGCCCGCAAGGGCACAGAATTCTGCAAGACCCTCACCCCTAAAGAGGATTCCCCATGAGCATCGTTCGCAGCGACAAGCCTTTTGTTCTGGCCGGTCGAACTTACCAGTCGCGTTTGCTGGTCGGTACCGGCAAGTACCGTGACATGGAAGAAACCCGTCAGGCCATCGAAGCCTCGGGTGCCGAGATCGTCACCTTCGCCGTGCGCCGTACCAACCTCGGCCAGATCGAAGGCGAGCCGAACCTGCTCGAAGTGCTGTCGCCGGATCGCTACACCTTCCTGCCGAACACCGCCGGTTGCTACGACGCTATCGAGGCCGTGCGCACCTGCCGCCTGGCCCGTGAGCTGCTCGATGGTCACAACCTGGTGAAGCTGGAAGTGCTGGCCGACCAGAAAACCCTGTTCCCCAACGTGATCGAAACCCTCAAGGCCGCCGAAACGCTGGTCAAGGAAGGCTTCGACGTGATGGTTTACACCAGTGATGACCCGATCATCGCCCGGCAACTGGCGGAAATCGGCTGCATCGCGGTCATGCCGCTGGCCGGTCTGATCGGTTCCGGTCTGGGGATCTGCAACCCGTACAACCTGCAGATCATCCTCGAAGAAGCCAAGATTCCGGTGCTGGTGGATGCCGGTGTCGGTACCGCCTCCGACGCCACCATCGCCATGGAACTGGGCTGTGACGCGGTGCTGATGAACTCGGCCATCGCCCATGCTCAGCAACCGGTGATGATGGCCCAAGCCATGCAACACGCGATCGTCGCAGGCCGCTTGGCCTACCTCGCCGGCCGCATGCCGAAAAAACTCTATGCCAGCGCCTCTTCGCCGCTGGATGGTCTGATCAAGTAAGAGCCATTGATGACTGAATCGAACGACACGCCTATCCAGACGGAAGAGGGCGACGAGCGCCAACACCGCCGCATCAAGAGTTTCGTGATGCGCGCCGGGCGCATGACCGAAGGCCAGCAACGGGGTCTGGACCAGGGCGCGCCGCTGTACGTGCTGCCGCTGGCCGACGCGCCGGTGGATTACGATCAGGTGTTCGGCCGTTCGGCGCCGCGCTCGCTGGAGATCGGTTTCGGCATGGGCCACTCGCTGCTGGAAATGGCCGCGGCGGCACCGGATCAGGACTTCATCGGTGTGGAAGTGCACCGTCCGGGTGTCGGCGCGCTGCTCAACGGCGTGCTGACTCAGGGCCTGACCAACCTGCGGGTCTACGATTGCGACGCGATTGAAGTGCTCAACCGCTGCATCGCCGACAACAGCCTCGATCGCCTGATGCTGTTCTTCCCGGATCCATGGCACAAGAGCCGTCACCACAAGCGTCGTATCGTTCAGGCGTCCTTCGCCGAACTGGTGCGCAGCAAGCTGAAGGTTGGCGGCATCCTGCACATGGCCACCGACTGGGAGCCGTACGCCGAGTACATGCTGGAAGTGATGAACGTCGCCCCGGGCTACCGCAACCTCGCCGAAGACGGCAAATGCGTACCGCGCCCGGCCGAACGGCCGATCACCAAGTTCGAACGCCGCGGCGAACGTCTTGGGCATGGCGTGTGGGATCTGAAGTTCGAGAAAATCGCTTAAACATCACGCAAAACCCAATGTGGGAGGGGGGGTGCGCGGGGAAGCCGGGGTTCAATCTCCCGTTGGGGTGGGCGGGACGGGGCCCTCCCGGGCGAGCCCCCCCCCCCC
>NZ_JAJSLU010000001.1:497424-581884 GCF_023063025.1 Pseudomonas sp. YL2
CTTGCTCGCGAAAGCGGTGATTCATTCAACGTTGATGTTGACTGATACGACGCCTTCGCGAGCAAGCCCGCTCCCACAGTTGTTTTGTGTGCTCAGCAATTACACGGTTGAAAGAAACCGAGCTGGCACCTGTTCTGTCAGCCAGACGCCGTTTTCGGCCTGATAGAACTTGAAGCCCTGTTCTTCCATCTGCCGTGCGGCGACTTGCAGAATCACCACGGTGCCATAGCGCTGCCCGACGGCCGAAGCGGTGTCGATGTCTTGGGAAAGGTGCACGTGATGGCGTGATCCCGGGATCAGGCCTTGTTCTTTGATTGACTCAAGAAAGCGCGTCGCTGTGCCGTGATACAGCGTTAGCGGTGGCTGTTTCTGCTCGAACTGCAAATCCACGCTTTTCGTTGAGTGGCCCTGAACCGCACGAATCAGTTGGCCGTCCTCGGAAATCGAGAAGCGCTTCTTGTCGCTACTTGTCACGACCGCTTCAATCAGTTGGCGATCCAGTTTACGACCGTCACGCGCGGCGCCGCTGATCAGCGCGTCGATATTTGCCCAGCCTTCAGAATCCAGCGTCAGACCAATCGCCTGAGGTTCGTGGCGCAATACGAAGCTGAGAAATTTGCTTGTCTCGTCCAACAGTTTTTTGCTCATGAACTTCCCTGTCATTGCGATCAACTGTGGGAGCGGGCTTGCTCGCGAAAGCGGTGAATCATTCAACGTTGATGTTGACTGATACGACGCCTTCGCGAGCAGGCTCGCTCCCACAGTTGTTTTGGGTGTGCTGAAAGATCAGCGGCGGTCAGCGACTACGCCGATAAGCACCAGTACCACCAACAACACCGGCGCCAGGCTGTAGTTGTTGAACTGGCTCAGGCCCTTGACCACCCACGGCGTCGCATAGATCAGCGCGGCGCCGCTGCCGATTACGCACAACAGGGCCATCAGTGGTACGCGCAGGGCGCCGGCGATGCTGCCCAGACGCTGCTCGACCCAGCCTTTGAAGTCGGCGCCGAACAGCACCAGCAGGCAGCCCACCAGGGCCAGGGCGATTTCCGAGAGGTTGCTGCGGCTCCAGCGGGACACGGTGGCGAGCAGATCGAGTATCAAATCCATGCGGTTTTCCTTGGGGCGGCCGTTAGGGCTCAGCTCAGAAATTTCTGCAGCAAGTCGTTGAGAAACAGTTGTCCGCGCTCGGTGGCCGCCAGACGTGACGGTTCGACCTGCATCAGGCCACTTTGTTCGGCCTCGCGGCGGTGTTCGGCGAGACTTTCCAGCGGCAGGCCGGTGCGTTCGGGATACAGGCGTGATTCCACCCCGGCAGTCAGGCGCAGGGCGTTCATCAGGAACTCGAACGGCATCTCGTCATTGCTCAGGGCTTTCTCGCCGGCCTGGAAACTCTTGGCCGGGTTGAGATAGTCCTTCGGCAAGCGCGTCTTCCAGGTGCGCACAATGCGCCCGTCCGGATGACTGAGCTTGCCGTGGGCGCCAGCACCGATGCCGATGAAGTCGCCGAAACTCCAGTAATTGAGGTTGTGCCGCGCCGGCCGCCCGGGCTGGGCATAGGCCGAGACTTCGTATTGCGCGTAACCGTGCGCGGCGAGCAGCGCTTGCCCGGCTTCTTGAATGTCCCACAGCGTGTCGTCTTCCGGCAGCACCGGCGGCTGGTTCCAGAACACCGTGTTCGGCTCCAGTGTCAGCTGATACCAGGAGATGTGCGTCGGTTGCAGTTCGATGGCCTGACGCAGGTCGCTCAAGGCATCTTCCAGCGACTGATCGGGCAAACCGTGCATCAAGTCGAGGTTGAAGTTATCGAACCCGGCCTGACGCGCCATACCGGCCGCGCGCACCGCTTCGTCGCCGTTGTGGATACGTCCGAGGGCTTCGAGTTTCTGCTGCTGGAAGCTCTGAATGCCGATCGACAGGCGATTGATCCCGAGCTTGCGATACGCAACGAACTTCTCTTGCTCGAAGGTGCCGGGATTGGCTTCCAGGGTGATCTCGATGTCGTGGGCGAACGGGATGCGCTGCTCGACGCCTTTGAGCAAGCGCCCGAGGGCTTGCGCGCTGAACAGGCTCGGCGTACCGCCACCGAAGAAGATCGAACTGATTTCACGGCCATACACCGCGTGCAGGTCGTGATCGAGATCGGCCAGCAACGCGTCGACGTATTCCTCTTCCGGTAGCACCGGGCTGGCGGTGTGCGAGTTGAAATCGCAATACGGGCATTTGCGCACACACCACGGGATGTGGATGTACAGCGCCAGAGGCGGCAGCGTAGGCAGCGGCGCCCGAGGCGAAGAGGCGGCGCCGCCGATGATCAGCGACGACGCGGGGTGGCTGTCGGTCATTTCAGGCCCAGACGCTGGCGCAGCAGATCCATTGCACGGGCGCGGTGGCTGATCTGGTTCTTGTCGGCCGGGCTCAGTTCGGCGCTGGACACGTTTCGCTCCGGCACCCAGAACAGCGGGTCGTAGCCGAAACCGTGCTCGCCGCTGGCGGCGGTCAGGATGCGCCCGTGCCACAGGCCTTCGCAGAGGATCGGCAGCGGATCATCCGCGTGCCGCACCAGTGCCAGCACGCAGACGAACTGCGCGCCGCGCTCGGCTTGCGGCACGTCTTTGAGGGCCTCGAGCAGTTTGGCGTTGTTCGCCGCATCGCCCTTGCCGTCGGCATAACGCGCCGAGTAGATGCCCGGTGCACCGCCGAGGAAATCCACCGCCAGACCGGAATCGTCAGCCAGCGCCGGCAGGCCGGAGATGCGCGCGGCATTGCGCGCCTTGAGGATCGCGTTCTCGACGAACGACAGACCGGTTTCCTCCGGTTCGACCTTGCTCCACTCGCCGATCGAGCGCAGTTGCACCGAGTCGCCGAGCATGGCCTGGAGTTCCTTGAGTTTGCCGGCGTTATGGCTGGCCAGTACGAGTTGCGTGAGGTTCATCATTCGCCGGGAAAGAGTTCTTGGTTGAAGTTGATGGTGTTGATCTTGTCGCCGTTCTGCACCTTGATTTCAAAGGTGCGGGTTTCCTGCTGCTCCACCGGGTACTGCGCGATGTAGTAGATCGCGCCCTGTTCGGTGACCTGGCGGAAGTTCAGCGGCACGCTCTGGCTGGTTAGATCTTTGATCGTGCCAGTGACGTTGGCGATCAGCGGTTTGCCGTCCTTGATCACCGAGACGTTGATCACGCCCTGGTTCTTGCTGCGGATCAGCTCGGCTGCTTTGGCGATGTCGGGTGTCAGGAAGGTCGAGTTGAAAGTGTTGTAGTGCACGGTAACGTCGCCGAACACTTCCTTGCGTTCGCCCTTGATGGCATCGGCGGCCACCGCCGACAGACTCAGGCAGGCGGCCAATAGCACAGTAATCAAGCGACCCATGATCGTTCTCCTCGAAATGTCGTGGTTCAGACCGCGACCCGATGATCTGCAAGCACCGGGCTGCTGACGCGGTAGATACCAATCTCACCTAACAGATTAGGCCATAGCTTACTGGCCCACCCGTGACGGTGCTGTTGATCCACGGCAAGCCGATCAATGACCTTCGCATCACGTTCGCGACAAAGTTCTTCAAAGTCTTCGAAGGTGCAGAAGTGAATGTTCGGCGTGTTGTACCAGGTGTACGGCAGAAACTCCGACACCGGCATCCGGCCCTTGCTTGCCAGATACCAGCGGCAGCGCCAGTGCCCGAAGTTGGGGAAGGTGATGATGCACTGACGACCGACCCGCAGCATCTCGTCGAGGATCTTGTCCGGGTAGTGCACGGCTTGCAGGGCCTGGGTCATGACGACGATGTCGAAACTGTTGCTGGCGAAGTTGCCCAGCCCCTTGTCCAGGTCCTGCTCGATGACGTTGATGCCCTTGGCCACGCACTCGGCGATGTTGTCGGCGTCGTTTTCCAGGCCATAACCGGTGACGTTCTTGTGGTCGCGCAGCCAGGTCAGCAATTCGCCGTCGCCGCAACCGAGGTCGAGCACGCGGCTGCCGGCGGGGATCCATTCCTGGATGATTTCCAGATCAGCTCTCATGGCTTGTTCACACCGTAATTCGGTTCATGTAATTGCCGAACGCCTGCAAATAGCGCGGGATCGGAATCAGGAAGGCGTCGTGGCCCTGTGGCGCGTCGATTTCCAGATAGCTGACGTCTTTGCGTGCCGCCATCAGCGCGTCCACCAGCTCCCGCGAGCGGGCCGGGGAGAAGCGCCAGTCGGTAGTGAACGACATCACGCAGAACTTGGCGGTGGCGTTTTCGAAAGTTTTCGCCAGGTTATCGTCGAAGTTCGCCGCCGGATCGAAGTAGTCCAGGGCTTTGGTCATCAACAGATAAGTGTTGGCATCGAAACGCCCGGAGAATTCTTCACCCTGATAGCGCAGGTAGCTTTCGACCTGGAACTCGACGCTGTGGAAGTCGTAGTTGAGCTTTTCGCTCTTCAGGCCGCGGCCGAATTTCTCGCCCATCGAGTCGTCGGACAGGTAGGTGATGTGCCCGACCATCCGCGCCAGCATCAGCCCGCGCTTGGGGATCACCCCTTGTTCCTGGAACGAACCACCGTGGAACTCCGGGTCGGTAAGGATCGCCTGGCGCGCCACTTCGTTGAAGGCGATGTTCTGCGCCGACAGCTTGGGGGCCGAGGCGATGGCCAGGCAGTGGCGCACGCGATCCGGGTAGGTGATGGTCCACTGCAGCGCCTGCATGCCGCCCAGGCTGCCGCCGATCACTGCGGCAAACTGACGAATGCCGAGCAAGTCAGCCAGACGCGCCTGACTGTGCACCCAGTCTTCGACGGTGAGCACTGGGAAATCGGCGCCGAACGGCTTGCCGGTCTCGGGGTTGATACTGCTCGGGCCGGTGGAGCCGTTGCAGCCGCCCAGATTGTTCAGGCTGACCACGAAGAACTTGTTGGTGTCGATCGGTTTGCCCGGGCCGATGCAACTGTCCCACCAACCGGACTTGCGGTCGTCGGGGCTGTGATAGCCGGCAGCGTGATGATGACCAGACAAGGCGTGGCAGATCAGCACGGCGTTGCTCGCCTGTGCGTTCAGCGTGCCGTAGGTTTCGTAGATCAGGTCGTAGGCGGGCAGCGAACGGCCACAGGCCAGGGCCAGAGGTTCACTGAAGTGCGCCGTTTGCGGCGTCACCAGACCAACAGAATCGGGGGGAAAGGCAGCTGGCATCGACCCTGCTCTCGTTGAAATGAGGCGTAAGTCTAAAGACCGGGGGGGTTAGCGGCAAGCAACGTTGGGGCCTGTTTGTTCGCTTTGGACCGAGGTGCGGCCATTCGCGAGCAAGCCCGCTCCCACAGGGGAATGCGATCTCCTGTGGGAGCGGGCTTGCTCGCGAATGGAGCGACTCGGTGGATCAGGCCGGACGCACCAGATCAGGCAACTCCGGCAGCTTCTTCGGTGCACGTATCTTCACCCGTTTCTGCCGGTTCAACTCGCCGCTGAGCAAACTGACCTGGCTTTTGGAAACCCCAAACGCCTTGGCCAGAAAGCCCATCAGATACGCATTGGCCTTGCCCTCGACCGGCGGCGCGGTGAGGCGGATCTTCAGGCGGTCACCGTGCAGCCCGGCGAAATCATCGCTACGGGCTGCCGGTTGCAGATGACATTCGAGGATCAAGTCGTCCCCGTCCCAGCGAAACCAGCTCACATCAGCAGGCGCAGGATTTCCGGCATCATGGTCATCGCCGCCAGATTGTTGATCACCAGCATGTCGATCAGCTTCAGCGCCAGGAAGGCGAAAATCGGCGACAGGTCCAGACCGCCGAGGTTCGGCAGAATCTTGCGGAACGGTGCCAGCGCCGGCTCGCAGATCTGGTTCACCAGTTCAGCGCCCGGGTTGTGGCTGCCCGGGGCGACCCACGACAGGATCACGCTGATGATCAGGGCGAAGAAGAAGATCTTCAGGAACAGCGCGGTCACGCCGATGATCGACCAGATGAACAGTTGCAGCGGGTTGCCGGTGGTGCCGTAGGTCAGCAGCAGGGTCAGGGCCATCAGGGCCAGTTGCACCAGAATCGCCAGCACCAGCGACGACATGTCGAGGCCGAAGATGCTCGGGATGATCCGGCGCAGTGGTTTGAGCAGCGGCTGGGTAGCCTTGACCACGAATTGGCACAGCGGGTTGTAGAAGTTCGCGCGCACCAGTTGCAGGACGAAGCGCAGCAGCACGATCAGCAGGTACAGACTGCCGAGGGTTTGCAGCACGTAAACCGCTGCGGTGTTCAATCCAATCATGTAAGGCTCCTTATTTGCCCAGTTGTTCGGCCATTTCGGCCGAGCGGTGCGCGGCGGCGCCGAGTGCTTTTTCTACCAGGGCTTCGAAGCCGTTAGCCTGGAATGATTTGATTGCGGCCTCTGTGGTGCCGTTTGGCGAGGTCACGCGGCGGCGCAGTTCGGCAGCGTCGACATCGCTGGATACCGCCATGTGCGCGGCGCCCAGAGCCGTTTGCAGGGTCAGTTGCTCGGCGATTTCCTTTGGCAGGCCGAGTTTGACGCCAGCGGCGGTCATCGCTTCGATCAGCAGGAAGAAGTACGCCGGGCCGGAACCGGAGACGGCGGTCACGGCATCGAGTTGCTGCTCTTCGTCCAGCCACAGCGCGATACCCACGGCGGAAAGCAGCTCTTCAGCCTGCTGACGCTGCTCGGCGGTCACTTCGCTGGTGGCATACAGACCGCTGACGCCCTGACGCAACAGCGCCGGGGTGTTGGGCATGCAGCGCACGATCGGCTGCTCGCCGAGCCACGCAGTCATGCTCGCGCAAGTGATGCCGGCGGCGATCGACACCACCAGTTGCTGCGGTTTCAGACTTGGGCGGATGGCTTCGCACACGGCTTTCATCGCCTGTGGCTTGACCGCCAGTACGATCACGTCGACGCCGTCGATGGCCTGGGCGTTGTCGGCGAAGGTTTCAATGCCGTGTTCGGCGCCGACGCGTTGGCGGGTCTCTTCGCCCGGATCGCTGGCGCGAATCTGGCTGGCTTGCAGACCCTTGGCCCGCAGGCCGCCGATCAGGCTGGCGGCCATGTTGCCGGCACCGATAAAGGCAATGCGTGTGTTGCTCATGTCAGGTCCTTTTTCAGATGGCTGTCGGTCATTGCTGACCGTAATCTCTGGCGCCAAACAGCGCGGTACCGATCCGCACCCAGGTGGCGCCTTGGGCGATAGCCGACTCGAGGTCGTGGCTCATACCCATGGAAAGTGTGTCGAGCGGCAGATTCAGGCTGGCCTGCAAACGTTGCACGGCAGCAAAAGCGGCATCTTGTTCGGCGCGATCTTCGGTCGGCTCGGGAATCGCCATCAGCCCGCGCAGTTTCAGCCGGGGCAGGGCGCTGATGGCCTCGGCCAGCGCCGGCAGGTCGGCCGGGGTGCAGCCGGACTTGCTGGCTTCGCCGCTGACATTGACCTGAATGCAGATGTTCAGCGGCGGCAGCTCGGCCGGGCGCTGTTCGGACAGGCGTTGGGCGATTTTCAGGCGATCCACGGAGTGCACCCAGTCGAAATGCTCGGCGATGGCGCGAGTCTTGTTCGATTGAATGGGGCCGATGAAGTGCCAGATCAAGGGCAGGTCGGCCAGTTCGAGCTGTTTGCCCAGGGCTTCCTGCAGATAGTTCTCGCCAAAGTCACGCAGGCCGGCGGCGTAGGCTTCACGCAGGTCCTGCGCCGGTTTGGTCTTGCTCACGGCCAGCAACTGGATGCTGTGTTCATCGCGGTTTGCAGCTTTGGCCGCTGCCTGGATACGCGAACTAACCTGAAGAATGTTGTCTGCTATCGTGGACATCAAGAGGCGCCAGCGGTCTGAAGGTTCGCGGCATTCTACTGGAATTGAGGGACGCTATGGATATCACTGAACTGCTGGCGTTCAGCGCCAAACAGGGCGCTTCCGACCTGCACCTGTCGGCCGGTCTGCCGCCGATGATCCGCGTCGATGGCGATGTGCGGCGGATCAATCTGCCGGCGCTGGATCACAAGCAAGTGCACGAATTGATCTACGACATCATGAATGACACCCAGCGGGTCGACTTCGAGAAACACCTGGAAACGGATTTCTCGTTCGAAGTCCCCGGCGTGGCGCGCTTTCGGGTCAATGCGTTCAATCAGAACCGTGGCGCTGGCGCGGTGTTTCGCACCATTCCCTCGAAAGTGCTGAGCATGGAAGACCTCGGCATGGGCGACGTCTTTCGCAAGATCACCGATGCGCCGCGCGGGCTGGTGCTGGTGACCGGGCCGACCGGGTCCGGCAAGTCGACCACGTTGGCGGCGATGATCGACTACCTCAACACCCATCGTCACCACCACATTCTCACCATCGAAGACCCGATCGAGTTCGTCCACGAATCGCGCAAATGCCTGATCAATCAACGCGAAGTCCATCGCGATACCCGCAGCTTCGCCACGGCGTTGCGTTCGGCGCTGCGCGAAGACCCGGATGTGATTCTGGTGGGCGAGATGCGCGACCTGGAAACCATTCGCCTCGCACTGACCGCTGCCGAGACCGGGCATCTGGTGTTCGGCACGCTGCACACGACGTCCGCCGCCAAGACCATCGACCGTGTTGTCGATGTGTTCCCCGGGGACGAGAAGTCCATGGTCCGCTCGATGCTTTCGGAGTCGTTGCTGGCGGTGGTGTCGCAAACGCTGATCAAGAAAATCGGCGGCGGGCGGGTCGCGGCGCACGAAATCATGCTGGGAACATCGGCGATCCGGAACCTGATCCGCGAGGACAAGGTGGCGCAAATGTATTCGGCGATTCAGACCGGAGGGTCGTTGGGGATGCAGACACTCGACATGTGCCTGAAGGAACTGGTGACCAAGGGCTTGATCAGCCGCGAGCATGCGCGGGAAAAGGCGCGTACGCCGGATAATTTTTAAGAGAGGCTTGTGTTGCTTTCACTGGCCTCTTCGCGAGCAAGCCCGCTCCCACATTGGAATGCATTTCCATGTGGGAGCGGGCTTGCTCGCGAAGGGGTCAGTACTGCTTGAGCAGATTCCGGATCAGTCGACTCAGCGCTGAACCACACGCATCTGTTTGCCAGCCGGTTCTTTCGGCAGCACACGCTTGGCAACCACGTAATGCTGTTCCCAGTAAGGCTTGTTCAGCGTATCGATGCTCACCGCTTTGCCACGACGTGGGGCGTGGATGAAGCGGTCGTTGCCCAGGTAGATGGCAACGTGGTTGACCCGACGACTCTTGATGTTGAAGAAAATCAGGTCGCCCGGCTTCAGATCCTTGCGTTCGACTTTCTCGCCATGCCCGCTGGCCATCGCGTTGGAAGTGCGTGGCAGGTCGAACGTGGCGTCGTTGAACGCATATTTCACCAGCCCGCTGCAGTCGAAGCCTTTACTTGGGCTGCTGCCGCCCCAACGGTAGGGAGTACCGAGGACGTTCACCGCACGGCTCAGGACGTTGCTGCTTTCCTTGTTGGCCATCGGTGGCACCAGCTTGCCGTGATTCTTGCTGGCGAGCGTGGTGTGTTTCGTTTGTTTGCTGCTCTTGCTCGAAGGAGCCGAAGCATGGGATTTAGGGGTGAAACCGTTAACGTTGGGAAGACGTTGCTCACGATTGGTGGCGTGGGCGGCCAGTGGCATTAATAGGCAAATAGTTAGCCATGTCTTGAAAAATGGTCGCATTAGGCGTGGCTCTTATGTGTTAGCGCGCAACTTTATAACAGCTTTTTTGTCCCTTCCGAGGCCGTTGGTCGATTCCATCGGAGGGCAACGGAACCAAACAAGCGGCAAACGGACGCAATTGTCGGACAGAAGTCCGGTGCTATAAGGCTTTGACGGACGACACGGTAACATTTGCCGTACGTCGGCTACATGTAAAAAAGTCACAAAGAATTAAAGAAAATTTATCTATCGTGTGAATCGAGGTCTTCATGAACCGCTATCAGCAGGTCGCTGCACCGCAGGATACGCACAGCAAAATCATCGGTTATCTGCTGTGGATTTTTGGTTTCACCGGCGCTCACCGCTTCTATTACGGCAAGCCCGTGACCGGGACGATCTGGTTCTTCACCTTCGGTCTGCTGGGCATTGGCTGGCTGATCGACGTGTTCCTGATCCCGGCAATGGATCGCGAGGCGGATCTGCGTTTCACCGCAGGGCCGATCGAATACAACGTGGCGTGGATTCTGCTGACGTTCCTGGGCGTGTTCGGCGTGCACCGGATGTACCAGGGCAAGTGGATCAGCGGGTTGCTGTATCTGCTGACCGGCGGGTTGTTCTTTATTGGTGTGCTGTATGACTTCTGGACCCTGAATGATCAGGTTTCGGTGCGTAACGCGCAGAATCGCGGCGCTTTTCAGTAAGCCTTCGCGAGCAAGCCCGCTCCCACATTAGATCTCCATTGAACACAGAGTTTGTGTCGATCGGCGATCCAGTGTGGGAGCGGGCTTGCTCGCGAATACAGGCAGCGCGGTATCAGGCCTGGTGACTGATCCGCCCATCCACCAGTGTGTAACGCACCACACCCGGCAGGGTGTGCCCAAGGAACGGGCAGTTCTCGCCCTTCGACAGCCAGCCTTCACCGGCCACGGTGGACGCCTTCGGATCGAACAGCACGATATCCGCCGCACCGCCCACCGCCAGTTTGCCCGCCGGCAGACGCAGCGCGTCAGCAGGCCCGGCGCTCAGGCGTGCAAGCAGGGTCGGCAGGTCCAGCAGACCATCCTCAACCAGCGTCATCGCCAGCGGCAGCAGCAATTCAACACTGCTGATGCCCGGCTCGGTCGCGCCGAACGGTGCCAGTTTGGCGTCGCGCTCATGCGGTTGGTGATGGCTGGAAATCGCCGAAATCACCCCGGACTTCACCGCTTCACGCAGGCCGTCGCGGTCGGCGCGGGTGCGCAGCGGCGGTTGCACGTGATACAGGCTGCTGAAGTCGATCAGCGCTTCATCGGTGAGAATCAACTGATACAGGGCGACATCGGCGGTGACCTTCAAACCACGGGCCTGCGCCTGAGCGATCAGGGCCACGCCGCGCGCGCTGGTCAGTTGGCTGAAATGCGCGCGCACGCCGGTCTGCTCGACCAGCAGCAGATCGCGAGCCAGAGCCACGGTTTCAGCGGTTTCCGGAATCCCCGGCAGGCCGAGGAAACTGGCGACCGCGCCTTCATGGGCCAGACCGCCATCGGCCAGATCGTGATCCTGCGAATTGAAAATCACCGTCAGGTCGAAGGTCGCCGCGTATTCCAATGCCCGGCACAGGGTGCGGGTGTTGCGGAAACTCTCCAGACCATTGCCGAACGCCACACACCCGGCGTCGCGCAGCGCCACCAGCTCTGCCAGCTGTTCGCCGTCCAGCCCTTTGCTCAGCGCGCCAATCGGAAACACCTTAGTGTTGCCGGCTTCGCGGGCGCGGTCGAGGATCAGTTCGGCCACGGCCGAGGTGTCGAGCACCGGTTTGGTCTTCGGCGGGCAGCACAGACTGGTCACGCCGCCGGCCGCCGCTGCGCGGGTTTCGCTGGCGATGCTGCCTTTGCGGCTGTAGCCCGGCTCGCGCAGGGCCACATTCAGGTCGACCAGGCCCGGTGCTGCAACCAGACCGTTGGCGTTGATGGTTTCCACAGCGGTGAAACCGGCCGGTGCGGCGCCGAGGGCGACGATCTTGCAGGCTTCAACGTGAATGTCGGTGATTTGATCCAGACCGCTGCTTGGATCGATGACGCGGGCGCCGAGAATGCTGAGCTTCACTGGGCGTTCTCCTGCTCGAATTGACGTTGCGCTGTTTGCCCGCTCATGGCCATCGACAGCACGGCCATGCGGATGGCGATGCCGTAGGTGACTTGATTGAGGATCACCGAGTGCGGGCCGTCGGCCACCGCGGACTCGATTTCCACGCCACGGTTGATAGGCCCCGGGTGCATGACGATGCAATCGGGTTTGGCCCCGGCCAGACGCGCGGTGGTCAGGCCGAACAGGCGATAGAACTCGCCTTCGCTCGGCAGCAGGCCGCCGGTCATGCGCTCACGCTGCAGGCGCAGCATGATCACCACGTCGACGTCCTTCAGGCCTTCGTTCATGTCGGTGTAGACCTTGACGCCGTACTGCTCGATGCCGATCGGCAGCAGGGTCTTCGGCGCGATCACGCGGATGTCCGGGCAGCCGAGGGTCTTCAGGGCGAGCATGTTCGAGCGCGCCACCCGCGAGTGCAGGATGTCGCCGACGATCGCCACCGAGAGGTTTTCGAAACCGCCCTTGTGCCGACGGATGGTGAGCATGTCGAGCATGCCCTGGGTCGGGTGCGCGTGCCGGCCGTCGCCGCCGTTGATGATCGCCACCTGCGGGCAGACATGCTCGGCGATGAAGTGTGCGGCGCCGGAATCACCGTGGCGCACGACGAACATGTCGGCGGCCATGGCTTCGAGGTTGCGCAGGGTGTCGAGCAGGGTTTCACCTTTGCTGGCCGACGAGGTCGACACGTTCAGGGTGATCACGTCCGCCGACAGCCGCTGGGCCGCCAGTTCGAAGGTGGTGCGGGTGCGGGTGGAGTTTTCGAAGAACACGTTGCACACGGTCTTGCCGCGCAGCAACGGGACCTTCTTCACCGCCCGGGCACCGACTTCGAGGAACGAGTCGGCAGTGTCGAGGATTTCCGTCAGCAACTCGCGGCGCAGGCCGTCGAGCGAGAGGAAGTGGCGCAGCTGGCCCTGATCATTGAGCTGCAGCGGGCGCTTGGTATCTAGAGGCGTCATCGCGAGGGGGACTCTCAATAAGGGCGGGTTAGGAATTCAGGTCTTGCAGTTCGAGCGTCAGCGGCTCCGGGCCGGACAGCTTGACCCGCTCGTTGGCGGCCAGCGACAGGGTCGCACCCACCACGTTCGGACGGATCGGCAGCTCGCCGGCGTCCAGGTCGAGCAGGCAGACCAGCGTCACGCTGGCCGGGCGGCCGTAGTCGAACAGTTCGTTCATGGCGGCGCGGATGGTCCGGCCGCTCATCAGTACGTCATCGATCAGCACCAAGTGCTGGCCTTCGATCTCGAAGGGCAGGGCCGAGGGGCGCACTTGCGGGTGCAGGCCGTTCTGGCTGAAGTCGTCGCGGTAGAAGGAAACATCCAGCGTGCCCAATGGCGCGTCGCTGGCCAATTCCTTGAGCAAGGCCTGCGCGACCCAGATGCCGCCAGTGCGGATGCCGATGTAACGCGGTTCGCTGATATCACGCTGTGCAAGGTGCGCCTTGAGGCGGGTCGCCATCTGGCTGATCAGATCGGCGGGATTGGGCAGGCTCATGGTTGCTCCTTCGTGATTCCGAGCCGCGTCCTGCCGGACGTGGCTGGGTTTATAACCAAAAGAAAAGCGCCGAAGCGCTTGTCAGGATTCAAACAATGCAGTGTTTTCATCGAGCCAGCCCTGCAGCAGCAGAGCGGCGGCGATGGCGTCCACCGGGTTGTCGCGGTAACTGCCTTTCTGCCCGCCGCGCACCAGTCGCTCACCCTTGGCTTCAAAGGTGGTCAGGCGTTCGTCGTGGGTATAGAAGGGCACATTGAAGCGGCCATTGAGACGGCGGGCGAATTTCTCCGCGCGCAGGCACATCTCGCTGGGCGTACCGTCCATGTTCAGCGGCAGGCCGACCACCACGGCGTCGGGTTTCCATTCCTTGAACAGCGCTTCGACCTGATTCCAGTCGGGCACGCCGTTCTGCGCTTTCAGGGTGCACAGCTCACGGGCCTGGCCGGTAATCACCTGGCCGACCGCAACGCCGATCTGTTTGGTGCCGTAGTCGAAGCCCAGAATCAGGCGCAGGGCCATCAGGCGTGCCCCGCCTGACTGGTCAGCAGGCTGAGGTTGATCCCCAGATGCCGTGCCGCCGCTTCCAGACGCAGTTCGCTGCTGGTGTTGAACAGGATGTCGGCGTCGTACGGGCAGGTCAGCCAGGCGTTGTCGGCCAGTTCTGCCTCCAGTTGCCCGGCTTCCCAACCGGCGTAACCAAGGGCAATCACGCTTTTCGCCGGGCCCACGCCGTCGGCGATGGCGAACAGCACGTCCTGGGAGGTGGACAGCGCCAGATCACCGTCCAGCTCGACGGTGGCCTGAAAGGTCTTGCCCGCCGGGTGCAGGACGAAACCGCGATCGGTCTGCACCGGGCCACCAATGAAGATCGGCACATGCTGGCACAGCGCTGGCGGATCGATGTCCGGGCGCAATTGCTCGAGAATGTCAGCCAGATTCAGCTCTTGCGATCGATTGACCACCAGTCCCATGGCGCCATTGGCCGTGTGCTCGACGATGTAGGTCAAGGTGTGGGCAAAGTTCGGGTCGGCCATGTGCGGCATGGCGATCAGGAAGTGATGCTTGAGGTAGCTGGGGCTGACGTTTTTCATGAGCGATAGTGTGGCGTCGTAGGGGCAAACTGACAAGCTGACGATCAGAGAACAACGCAGATCAAAGGGTGGGAGCGGGCTTGCTCGCGAAGAGGGCGTGTCAGGCAAAGTCAATGTAGCTGACCCACCGCATTCGCGAGCAAGCCCGCTCCCACAGGGGTTTTGCGGTGTTCTTAATTGCTGGAGAGCTTGTCGCCCCGGGCGAATTTCCAGGTGCGGATGATTTCCAGTCGGTCGATATCCGACAGATCGCCGGTAAACGGTGCAAACGGTGCCGCCAGCCGGACGATGCGCTGCGCCGCCTGATCCAGCAGCGGCTGGCCGGAGGACTCGAGCACCAGCACTTCATACAGCGAGCCATCGCGGTTGATCGAGACCATCAGCCGCAGGTTGCCGTAAATCTGCTTGCGCCGCGCTTCTTCCGGGTAATTGAGGTTGCCGATGCGCTCGACCTTCTTGCGCCAGTCATCCTTGTACCAGGCGCCCTTGTCGCGCATGGTCGAGGCCGCGCTCAAGCGGTGAATCCGCGGGCGCTTGGCGTACAACTGTTGTTCGTTGGCCAGTTCCGCTTCGAGGCTGGCGATGTCGCTGGACAGCTGTGAACTGTCGAACGTCGGCGCGTTGACCGCAGGTTTGGTCTCGGTTTTGGTTTCTTCTTTCTTGGTCGGCGCCTTTTGCTGTTTCGGCGCCACCGTGGTCACCGCAGCCTTGGGCGCCGCTTCGCGTACTTCCGGTTTGGCGGCCGGGGGCGGGGTGACCTTCTTGACCTGATTGTCCTGGAACGGCGCGACCTCGGTGGTCTTGGGAATCGCCTTCTTGTCGAGGGTGCCGCTGCCTTCCTGGTTTTCCTGAGCGAGGAAATCAGCCTTTTTCGGCTTGGTTTCGCTCTTGAAGGTGGCGAGGGTGATTTCCAGGGTTTTGCTGATCTGCTTGGGTTCGACCATGGTAAAGCCGACGCCGAGCAGCAGCGCCAAATGAATCAGCGCCGCGAGAAACAGGGTAAATCCGAGGCGATCGGCCGGGCGCACGCCACGGTGGGCGAGTTCTGCGGGCAGATCGGACGGGAGGGTCATGACAAGAAAACCAACATCGCGTTTTTCAGAGGCTGCGCATGATAACGCAATGTTGGTTTCGCGCCTTGGGCTTCACGCTTCAAGCGACAGGCTGCATGTGACACACGTCAAGCTTGCGGCTTTTTGCCGGCGGCTTGCAGCTTCTTGTCGATGGCATCCATCAGCATGCCGCCGATATCGGTACCGAAAGCATTGTCGATTTCGCGGATGCAGGTCGGGCTGGTGACGTTGATTTCGGTGAGGTTTTCGCCGATCACGTCCAGACCGACGAACAGCAGACCTTTCTCGCGCAGGGTCGGGCCGACCTGGGCGGCAATCCAGCGATCCTTGTCGGTCAACGGCCTTGCTTCACCACGACCACCGGCCGCGAGGTTGCCACGGGTTTCGCCTTGCGCCGGAATCCGTGCCAGGCAGTAATCCACCGGCTCGCCGTCGATCATCAGGATGCGCTTGTCACCGTCCTTGATCGCCGGCAGGTAGGCCTGGCCCATGATCTGCTGATTGCCGAGGGCAGTCAGGGTTTCCAGAATCACCGACAGGTTCGGGTCGCCGGCGCGGTGACGGAAAATCGAAGTGCCGCCCATGCCGTCCAGCGGCTTGAGGATTACGTCGCCATGCTTGGCGGCGAATTCACGCAGCACATCGGCGCGGCGGCTGACGATGGTCGGCGGGGTGCACTGCGGGAACAGCGTGGCGAACAGTTTTTCGTTGCAGTCGCGCAGGCTCTGCGGCTTGTTGACCACCAGCACGCCGGCGGTTTCGGCCTGTTCCAGCAGGTAGGTGGAGTAGACGAACTCCATGTCGAACGGCGGATCCTTGCGCATCAGGATCACGTCGAGGTCGCTCAGCAGGTTGTCCTGCTCGGCGTCCAGTTCGAACCATTTTTCCGGGTTGGCGAAGACTTTCAGCGGCTTCATGCGCGCCCGGGCCTGACCTTCGGCCTGATACAGGTCGCGCTGCTCCATGTAGAACAGTTCCCAGCCACGTTTCTGCGCGGCCAGCAGCATGGCCAGCGAGCTATCCTTTTTATAGGAAATGCTGGCGATAGGGTCCATGACAATCCCGACGCGAACGCTCATTGGGTTTTCCTCGAAAATTGGCTACCGGATCGGTATTGAAAAAGTGCCGCCAGAGTGGCGCTGGCAGGGTTTTCGGTCAAGGAAAAACCCGTCGATAGATTGCATCTGGAGACTGTGCTAAAAAGGCTGGCATAGCGTGCTGGCCCTTGAGCATCAAGGGTTTCCAGCCATTACTCATCGCAAAACGGACAATTTGATTCGCAAAGGCGACGGTAGAGCCCTCTTATGGAACAGCAGTCCAGCGCCTTGAAGGTCATGGTGATCGATGACTCGAAAACGATTCGTCGCACCGCCGAAACGCTGTTGAAAAATGTGGGCTGCGAAGTCATCACGGCGATCGATGGCTTCGACGCTTTGGCGAAGATCGCCGACCACCACCCCGGGATCATTTTTGTCGACATCATGATGCCGCGTCTGGATGGTTATCAGACCTGCGCTTTAATCAAGAACAACAGTGCGTTCAAGGCCACGCCGGTGATCATGCTGTCGTCGCGTGACGGGCTGTTCGACAAGGCCAAGGGGCGGATTGTCGGTTCTGATCAATTTTTGACCAAGCCTTTCAGCAAGGAAGAACTGCTCGACGCGATTCAGGCCCATGTTCCGGGCTTCGCCGCCGTTTTGCCGCAGTAAGACACGTACAGTGACGCTCGGCCAGCGGGCCGGGAGTCGACAAGAAAAATGGGGAAGACCATGGCACGTATCCTGATCGTCGATGATTCGCCGACTGAAATGTACAAACTCACCGGCATGCTGGAAAAGCACGGCCATGAAGTGCTCAAGGCCGAAAACGGTGCCGACGGCGTGGCCCTGGCCCGTCAGGAAAAACCCGACGCGGTGCTGATGGACATCGTCATGCCCGGCCTCAACGGTTTTCAGGCCACCCGCCAGTTGACCAAGGATGCCGAGACCAGCCACATCCCGGTGATCATCATCACCACCAAGGATCAGGAAACCGACAAGGTCTGGGGCACGCGCCAGGGCGCGAAGGATTACCTGACCAAACCGGTCGAAGAAGACATGCTTATCAAGACCCTGAACAACGTGCTGGCCGGTTGATCGCGCGGCCATGAACCAGTCGCTGACCGCGTTCGAGCTGCTGTGGCAGATCGACCAGCGCTGCCGTCTGCTGGCGGCGGACCTGCCGTCGCAGCCCGGCCGTCAGGATCGCTGGAGCGGCATCGGCTTTCGCCTCGGCGAGCATTGGTACGTGACGCCGATGGGCGAAGTCAGCGAAGTGCTGCACGAGCCGCGCTGCACTCAGTTGCCCGGGGTCAAGCCGTGGGTCAAAGGGGTGGCTAACCTGCGTGGGCGCTTGCTGCCGATCATGGACCTGTGCGGCTTCTTCGGTCACGAGCTGTCGCCGCTGCGCAAACAGCGGCGTGTGTTGGTGGTGGAGCACAACGATGTGTTCGCCGGGTTGCTGGTGGATGAGGTGTTCGGTCTGCAGCACTTCGAGCAGGACAGCTTCGAACCGATCTCGATCAGCAAGCGCCAGGGCTCCAAGGCCGAGTTCGTCAAAGGCTATTTCCGGCGCGAGCAGAACTGGCGGGTGTTCAGCCTGTTTGCGCTGGCCAAATCGCCAGTGTTCATGAGCGTCGCGATATAACAGATTCAACACTGTCCCCTGTGGGAGCGAGCCTGCTCGCGAAGAGGGCGTGTCAGGCAAGATAAATATTGGCTGACCCGACGCTTTCGCGAGCAGGCTCGCTCCCACAGGGATTGCAGCAGGCCTCAAAGATGTGGGTTAAGGGCGAGGACCGATGATAAAGGCAAAAACAGGCAAATCGGCGGAAGGGTCGCGCAGTCGCTCGCAGATCATCGTGCTGTTCATCGCACTGATCGTGTTCATCATGCTGCTGTTCGCCAACTTCGCCTACCTCAACACCCAGGCCAACTACGACAAGCAGTACATCGGCCACGCCGGTGAGCTGCGCGTGCTGTCGCAACGCATCGCCAAGAACGCCACCGAAGCGGCTGCCGGGAAGTCGGCAGCGTTCAAGCTGCTGAGCGATGCGCGCAACGATTTTGCCCAGCGCTGGGGTTACCTGAAGAAGGGCGATCCGGCCACCGGCCTGCCGCCCGCGCCGGCCACCGTGCGCCCGGAAATGCGCGCGGTGCAGCTGGATTGGGAACGCCTGCTGAAAAACACCGATGCGATTCTCTCCAGTGAGCAGACCGTGCTCTCGCTGCATCAGGTCGCCGCGACCCTGGCTGAAACCGTGCCGCAGTTGCAGATCGAATACGAAAAAGTCGTCGAGATCCTTCTGCAACGCGGCGCCCCGGCAGCGCAGGTGGCGATGGCCCAGCGCCAATCGCTGCTGGCCGAACGCATTCTCGGCGCGGTCAACACCGTGCTGGCCGGTGACGAAAACTCGCAGCAGGCTGCCGATGCGTTTGGCCGCGACGCCACCCGTTTCGGCCAGGTGCTCAACGGCATGTTGCAGGGCAACCCGACCCTGAAAATCAGCCAAGTCGAAGACCGTGATGCCCGTGCGCGGCTGAGTGAAATTTCCGAGCTGTTCCAGTTCGTCTCCGGCTCGGTGGACGAAATCCTCGAAACCTCGCCGGAGCTGTTCAAGGTCCGGGAGTCGGCGAGCAATATCTTCAGCCTGTCGCAGACCCTGCTCGACGAAGCCTCACACCTCGCCAGCGGTTTCGAAAACCTTGCAGGCGGGCGCAACACCGACACCATCGGCGGCTACGTCCTTGGTTTGCTGGCGCTGGCCTCGATCATCCTGATCGGCATGGTCATGGTTCGTGAAACCAACCGCCAGTTGCGCGAGACCGCCGAGAAGAACGAGCGCAACCAGAACGCGATCATGCGCCTGCTCGACGAGATCGAAGACCTCGCCGACGGTGACCTGACGGTGACCGCCTCGGTGACCGAAGACTTCACCGGGACCATCGCCGATTCGATCAACTACTCGGTTGACCAACTGCGCGATCTGGTCGCGACCATCAACCTCACCGCCGGCCAGGTCGCCGCCGCCGTGCAGGAAACCCAGGCCACCGCCATGCACCTGGCCCAGGCCTCGGAGCATCAGGCGCAGCAGATTTCCGAAGCCTCGACCGCGATCAGCGACATGGCTCAGTCGATCGATCAGGTCTCGGCCAACGCCGCTGAATCCTCGGCGGTGGCCGAGCGCTCGGTGGAGATCGCCAACAAGGGCAACGAGGTGGTGCACAACACCATCCACGGCATGGACAACATTCGTGAACAGATTCAGGACACCGCCAAGCGCATCAAGCGTCTGGGCGAGTCGTCGCAGGAAATTGGCGACATCGTCAGCCTGATCGACGACATTGCCGACCAGACCAACATCCTCGCGCTCAACGCGGCGATTCAGGCCTCGATGGCCGGGGATGCCGGGCGCGGCTTTGCCGTGGTCGCCGACGAAGTGCAGCGGTTGGCCGAACGTTCGTCCGCCGCCACCCGGCAGATCGAAACCCTGGTGCGGGCGATTCAGACCGACACCAACGAAGCGGTGATTTCCATGGAGCAGACCACCACCGAAGTGGTGCGCGGCGCCCGACTGGCGCAGGATGCCGGAGTGGCACTGGAAGAAATCGAAGGCGTTTCGAAAACCCTCGCCGCGTTGATTCAAAGCATCTCCAACGCGGCGCAGCAGCAGACCTCGTCGGCCGGGCAGATCTCGCTGACGATGAACGTGATTCAGCAGATCACCACGCAGACCTCGTCCGGCTCCACCGCCACCGCCGAGAGCATCGGCAATCTGGCGAAAATGGCCAGTCAGCTGCGCCGTTCGGTATCCGGTTTCACCTTGCCGTCGGCGTCCGCGACGGATAAGGCGTGAGTGGAGTGGTTATGGGTGACCGGCACGACTACGTGGCCCTCGAATGGGTCAAGGGTGAAATTGCCGAAACGCTGAAACAGGCGCATCAGGCGATTGAAACCGTGCTCGATGACCCGCAGGCCACGCCGGGGCTGGATGAGTGTCTGGCCTATATCCATCAGGTGCACGGCAGTTTGCAGATGGTCGAGTTCTACGGCGCGGCGTTGCTCGCCGAAGAAATGGAGCATCTGGTCGAAGCCTTGCAGCACGGGCGCGTCGCCCATCGCGACGAAGCCCTGCACTTGCTGCTGCAAGCCCTCGGGCAATTGCCGATTTACCTTGATCGGGTGCAGAGCGCCCGCCGCGACCTGCCGCTGGTGGTGCTGCCGCTGATCAACGATCTGCGCAGTGCGCGCGGCGACAGCCTGCTCTCGGAAACCAGCCTGTTCAGCCCGCCACTGCCGGACTTGCCGCCGTTGAGCGCAGAAGCGCTGGCCGCGCTGGAGCCGGCCGAGTGGCCCAACATGCTGCGCAAGTTGCGCCAGATGCTGCAAATGGCGCTGGTCGGTTTGCTGCGCGAGCAGGATGACCAGACCCACCTCGAATACCTGGCGAAAGTCTTCCAGCGCCTCGAAGCGCTCAGCGCCGATGCGCCCCTGAGCCCGCTGTGGCAGGTCGCTTCAGCGCTGGTCGAAGGCATGCGCGAAGGCGCCATCGCCAACAGTCCGGCGCTGCGCAGCCTGTTCAAGGACGCCGACAAGGAACTCAAGCGCCTGCTCGAACAAGGCCCGCGCGGCCTCAATCAGCCGCCCCCGCCGGAGTTGCTGAAAAGCCTGCTGTTCTATATTGCCAAAGCCGAACATCCCACCGGGCAGATGCTGACCATGAAAGATCGCTACTCCCTGGACGACGCGTTGCCCGACAGCGCGATGGTCGACGAAGAACGCGCGCGTCTGGCCGGCCCCGACCGCGATGCGATGCGTTCGGTGCTGGCGGCGCTGTGCGAAGAGCTGGTGCGGGTCAAGGAGCGTCTCGACCTGTTCGTGCGCAGCGACCGTCAACACACCTCCGATCTGGAGAGCCTGCTGGCGCCGTTGCGACAGATCGCCGACACCCTCGCGGTGCTCGGTTTCGGCCAGCCGCGCAAAGTCATCATCGATCAACTGGCGGTGGTGCTCAGCCTCGCTCAGGGCCAGCGCGAGCCGAATGACGCGACCCTGATGGACGTTGCCGGCGCGCTGCTTTACGTCGAAGCCAACCTCGCCGGAATGGTCGGCACCGTCGAGCCGGAAAGCCCCGAAGACGCGCGCCTGCCGACCACCGACCTGACACAGATCCATCAGATCGTGATCAAGGAAGCACGCATCTGCCTGCAACAGGCCAAGGACATGATCGTCGATTACATCGACGCCGACTGGGATCGCCAGCAACTGCAACCGTTGCCGGAACTGCTGACCCAGGTGCGCGGCGCGCTGGCGATGATTCCGCTGAGCCGGGCGGCGAGTCTGGTCGAAGCCTGCAACAGCTTCATTCGCGAGCATTTGCTGCTCGATCCGCACGAGCCGGGCTGGCAGCAACTGGATCATCTCGCCGACGTCATCACCAGCCTCGAGTATTACCTCGAACGCCTGAGCGACGACCCGCAGGCGCCGAATGAACAACTGCTGGATGTCGCACAAAAGAGCCTCGCCAGCCTCGGTTTCTTTCCACACGAACAGCACGTGCCGCTGCTCGATGATGTGCTCAGCCCCAGCGAAGCGCTGGTGATGCAGGATCTGCAGGCACTGGATGACCCCGAGGCCGTGCAGTCGCTGGCCGACGTGCTGGCCAGCCCGGTGTCAGCAGTCAACCCGCCGGCCTTGATCACTCCCGGCAGCCTGATGCCGCCGCCGGTCGATGAAGCACCGGTGGACGATGAACTGCGCGAAGTGTTCCTCGAAGAGACCGACGAAGTCCTCGAAGTCCTGCACGAATACCTGCCGCGCTGGACGGCCGACACCCACGACCGCGCCGCCCTGACCGAACTGCGCCGCGCTTTTCACACCTTGAAGGGCAGCGGGCGCATGGTGCGCGCGTTGATCCTTGGCGAGCTGGCCTGGGCGGTGGAAAACCTGCTCAACCGCGTGCTGGAACACAGCGTCGAACCTGGCGCGCAGGTGCAGCAGTTGCTCACCGACACCGTGTTGCTGCTGCCGGAACTCATCAGCGAATTCGCCACGCACCGCCAGCGTCAGCGCAGCGATGTCGATCAATTGGCGGCCCGCGCGCATGCGCTGGCCAAAGGCGTCGAGCCGCTGGCGGCCGAAGACGTCGCCGACGTGGCAGCCCTCGACCCGTTGTTGCTGGAGATCTTCCGCAACGAGGCCGAAACCCACCTCGCCAGCCTCAACCGCTTCCTCGATCAGGCTGCCGAGCATGTGCCGCTGCCGGCCAGCGACGAATTGCAGCGCGCCTTGCACACGCTCAAGGGCAGTGCGTCGATGGCCGGCGTGTTGCCGATTGCCGAACTGGCCGCGCCGCTGGATAAACTGGCGCGCGAGTTCAAGGCGCATCAGTTGCCGCTGGATCTCGATGAAGTGGAATTGCTCCTTGAAGCCGAAGGCCTGTTCCGCGTCGGTCTGCGCCAGCTCAAGCACGATCCGCTGGCACCGATTGTCGGTGCGCAGTCGCTGATCAAACGCACCGAAACGCTGCTGGCCGAACGCCTGGAGGCGATCCTCAACGCGCCGAACACCGGCCTGCGGATCAAGCGCGATCCGCAGTTGATCAACAACTTCCTCGCTCAAGGCATGGACATCCTGCTCGACGCCGAAAGCCTGTTGCAACGCTGGCAGCAACACCCCGGCGAGCGCCAGGAGCTCAGCGCGCTGCTGGACGAACTCACTACTCTGGGCGAAGGCGCACACCTCGCCGATCTGCTGCCGGTGGACGTGCTCTGCGAAGCCTTGCTCGACCTCTATGGCGCCGTCGAAGAAAGCAGCCTGGCGGTCAGCGACAGGTTTTTCCACGAAGCGCAGAACGCTCACGAAGCGCTGATCAACATGCTCGACGAACTGGCCGCCGGTCAGGAAATCACCCCACAGCCGCAGCGCATTCGCGCCCTGCACGAACTGCTCGATGAAAGCCTCGACCCGGCAGCGATGGGGCTGATTCGCAGCGACGGCAGCCGCACCTTGAGCATCAGCGAACTGGGCGCCGCGACCGCCGAACTCGCCCACGCCAATGCCGAGACCGCACCGGACGACGAGATCGTCGAGATCTTTCTCGAAGAAGCGGTGGACATTCTCGACAGTGCCGGACAAGCCTTGCAGCGCTGGTTGAGCGACCCGGACAACGCTGCGCCGCTGTCGTCGTTGCAGCGCGATCTGCACACCCTCAAGGGTGGCGCGCGGATGGCCGAGGTCGATGCCATCGGCGATCTGGCCCATGAGCTGGAAAGTCTCTACGAAGGTCTGGTAGATCGTCGCCACAGTTACAGCGAGCTGCTCGGACGCTTGCTGCACAAGAGCCACGACCGCTTGGCCCAGTTGCTTGAACAGTTGCACAACCATCAGCCACTGACCCCGGCGCAAGACTTGATCGAAGCGATCCGCCAATTCCGTCAGGGCCAGTCCGGCAGTGCCGAAACGGCGCAGCCGACGGCTGTACCCGACAGCGCGGCGCATGATCCGGAACTGCTGGAAATCTTCCTCGAAGAAGGTTTCGACATCATCGAAAGCTCCGGCGCGGCGTTGTTGCGCTGGCAGGCCGAGCCGGGCAATCGGCAGGAAGTGGAAACCCTGCTGCGCGATCTGCACACCCTCAAGGGCGGCGCGCGGATGGTCGAGATCGGCCCGATCGGCGACCTCGCCCATGAGCTCGAATACCTTTACGAAAGCCTCGCCACCGGCGTGCTGCAACCGTCCGCCGAACTGTTCGCGCTGGTGCAGCGCGGGCATGACCGCCTGGCGCAAATGCTCGATGGCGTGCGCGCCGGGCAGCCATGCCCGCCGGCGGATCGGCTGATCAACGCGATCCAGAATTTCAGCCACCCGGCGACTCCTGACACACCGTCGCCGTTGCCGATTCCGGCCAAGGCCGAGCCTGCGGTACCCGCCGCCGATGCCGGCGCAGACATGGTCAAGGTCTCCGCCGAACTGCTTGATGACTTGGTCAATCTGGCCGGCGAAACCTCGATTTTCCGTGGCCGTATCGAGCAACAAGTCAGCGATGCACAAACCGCGCTGAACGAGATGGAAACCACCATCGAACGCATGCGCGATCAGTTGCGCCGACTCGACACCGAAACCCAGGGACGGATCCTCAGCCGTCAGCAAGTTGATGCCGAACGCCTCGGTTACGAAGAGTTCGACCCGCTGGAAATGGACCGCCATTCGCAGTTGCAGCAACTGTCGCGGGCGCTGTTCGAGTCTGCCTCCGACCTGCTCGATCTCAAGGAAACTCTCGAGCGCCGCAACCACGACGCCGAGAACCTGTTGCAGCAACAGGGGCGGATCAACACCGAATTGCAGGAAGGCCTGATGCGCACGCGCATGGTGCCGTTCGAACGCATGCTGCCGCGCCTGAAACGTATCGTGCGGCAGGTCGCCGAAGAGCTGAACAAGGACGTCGCGTTCATCATCGGCAACGCCGAAGGCGAGATGGACCGCAATGTGCTGGAGCGCATGGCCGCGCCGCTGGAGCACATGCTGCGCAACGCCGTCGACCATGGTCTGGAGTCGGCCGAAGTACGGCTGGCGGCGGGCAAACCGGCGCAGGGCACGATTACGCTGGATCTGACCCGCGAGGGCGGCGACATCGTTTTCGATATTCGCGACGATGGCGCCGGGGTGCCGCTGGACGCGGTGCGGCGCAAGGCGATCAAGCGCGGCCTGCTGGCACCGGACGCCGAACTCAGCGACCGCGACGTGCTGCAATTCATCCTGCAGCCGGGGTTCTCCACGGCGGAAAAGATCACCCAGATTTCCGGGCGCGGCGTCGGCATGGACGTGGTTCACGAAGAAGTCCGTCAGCTCGGCGGCACCATGAGCATCGACTCGGTGCCGGGGCAGGGTGTGCATTTTCGCATTCGTCTGCCGTTCACCGTGTCGGTCAACCGCGCGCTGATGGTGCAGTGCGGCGAGGATCAATACGCGATTCCGCTGAACACCATCGAAGGCATCGTCCGCGTCCTGCCGAATGATCTGGAAGGGCACTTCCGTAACGATCCACCGAGCTACCACTACGCCGGCCAGCGCTATGAGTTGTGCTACCTGGGCGAGCTGCTGAAAACCGCGCCGCGGCCCAAACTGCTCGGCCAGAGCCTGCCGTTGCCGGTGCTTCTGGTGCAGTGCAATGACCGGCACATCGCGGTGCAGGTCGATGCGATGGCCGGCACTCGCGAGATCGTGGTCAAGAGCCTCGGCCCGCAGTTCGCAGCGGTGCAGGGGGTGTCCGGGGCGACGATTCTCGGCGATGGCCGGGTGGTGCTGATTCTTGACTTGCTCGCGCCGATCCGCGCGATGCAGGCGCGGGTTGCACAGCGTCCGGCGCAGGCGGAAATCGACAGCGAACCGCAGAAGCCACTGCTGGTGCTGGTGGTCGATGACTCGGTGACCGTGCGCAAGGTCACCAGCCGTCTGCTCGAACGTCACGGCATGAACGTGCTGACCGCCAAGGACGGCGTCGACGCCATGTTGCTGCTCGAAGAACACATGCCTGACCTGATGCTGCTCGACATCGAAATGCCGCGCATGGACGGCTTCGAAGTCGCCACCCAAGTGCGCAACGATGAACGCCTGCAGCACCTGCCGATCATCATGATCACCTCGCGCACCGGGCAGAAACACCGCGACCGCGCGATGGCCATCGGCGTCAACGACTACCTCGGCAAGCCGTATCAGGAATCGGTGCTGCTCGAAAGCATTGCCCACTGGAGCAAGAAACATGCATGAGCGCCGCCACAACGCGCGCACCAGCCAACTCACCGGCCTGCTGCTGCCGTTGGCCGATCGCAACCTGATCCTGCCCAACGTCGCCGTCGCCGAACTGATCGACTATCAGGCCAGCGCCTTCGACCTCGACACACCGCCGTGGTACCTGGGGCGGGTGAGCTGGCGCGAACGGCAGATTCCGCTGCTGAGTTTCGAGTCGGCCTGCGGGCAGAAAGTCGTCATCGGCGAACGCGCGCGGATCGTCATCCTCAACGCCCTCGGCGGCTTGCCACAGCTGAAGTTCATTGCGCTGCTGGTGCAGGGGATACCGCGTTCGTACAAGCTCGACAGTCAGTTGAGTTATGTCGATGTGCCGTTGTGTGCGCTGGAGCAGGCGGCGGTGCAGGTCGGGGAGCAGGTGGCCAAGGTGCCGGATTTGTTGGGGTTGGAGCAGTTGTTGGTGGAGGCAGGGCTGGTTCACTGATCCAGCCTTTGTGCTGCTCTGACTGGCCTCTTCGCGAGCAGGCTCACTCCTACAATTGGAATGCGTTCCTCCTGTAGGAGTGAGCCTGCTCGCGATAGCGCCTGCGGCATCACCCAAAATCTGAGAGACAAATCTCAATCCCTTCAGTGCAATAAACACTATTCAGCATGGTTGTTTAAAAACACTCAGTGTTACGCCTCACCAGCCTACAAATCCTTGCGCCGCTGCCTACGCATGCACCAGAATCCGCCGGCTTGTGCGCCCTCGGCAGGCTGCGTAACTTGATTGCGTCACTGATTCCCAGTGATCGGGTTTAGCAGCCCGGCTTTGTCCTTTCCCCGGTGCACGAGATTCATCCAGTCAGGCATTCGCCTGCGCTTGATGGTGGCTGTGCGCATGGCACCTTCGGGTGCGCCGGGTTGGGGATTGACCGGTCTGCTAACTTGCGCATAGCCGCCACCCTATCGTTTAGCAGCGGGATGGTGCGGCCTAATAGAGGTTTATCCCCATGTTCAAAGTAACGCCAAATCCGCCGGTCACCGACACGGCATCCCCTTACGAAGCCCCCGAATCAAAGAAATTCCACGAAGCCGCCGAACGCGCGCTCGACCATTACCTCGGCCCGCCAAAACCCGACCTCATGGCCACGCCCTACACCCCCAACACGCTGTACATGGCCAACCCCGACGCCGACAGCGAATCCCTGCTGGCCGACGCCAGCGAATCCCTCGGCTCCGCTACGGTCATGCTCAACAACCATGCGGCGCTGGTGCAAGGCATGCACCGCAAGACGCTGCAGGGCATTGCTCAGGTGGTGATGGTGGCGGAGATGGCGGTGAATCGGGTGTTGGACAAATTGGTGCCCACGGACTGAAGAGTTGCGGCGAGGCCTCTAACGCCATCGCGAGCATGCTCACTCCTACATTTGGAATGCGTTCTCCTTGTAGGAGTGAGCCTGCTCGCGATAGCTATCCCAATCATTACGCTCAGCGTAATAATTCACCACCGCGCTTGATTGATGCCCCCAATCCACACGCCTAACGTAGCTCCACGACAGCGAACCCCGTGGAGTGAGCATGACAACAATAATTTCCCCCGACTCGCGCTGGACGCGGCGGCGTGACGAGAAGCAGCGGCGTCTCGACAAGGTGCGCGGGCTGGCCGACGGTGTGGTGTTGCCCAGCGACAAGATCGTCGCCGCGCTCGAAGCGCTAATCCATCCCGGCGACCGGGTGGTGCTGGAGGGCAACAACCAGAAACAGGCGGATTTCCTTTCCCGTTCGCTGGCCAAAGCCGATCCGGAAAAGCTGCATGATCTGCACATGATCATGCCCAGCGTCGGTCGCTCCGAGCATCTGGATCTGTTCGAACGCGGCATCGCCCGCAAGCTCGATTTCTCCTTCGCCGGCACCCAGAGCCTGCGCATCAGCCAGTTGCTCGAAGACGGTCTGCTGGAAATCGGCGCGATTCATACCTACATCGAACTCTACGCCCGGCTGGTGGTGGACCTGATCCCCAATGTCGTGCTCTCGGCCGGGTTCATGGCCGACCGCGCCGGCAACATCTACACCGGCCCCAGCACTGAAGACACCCCGGCACTGATCGAACCGGCCGCGTTCAGCGACGGCATCGTCATTGTCCAGGTCAACCAGTTGGTCGACGACGTCAGCGAACTGCCGCGCGTCGACATCCCGGCGTCATGGGTCGATTTCGTCGTGGTGGCCGACAAGCCGTTCTATATCGAACCGCTGTTCACCCGCGACCCACGGCACATCAAACCGGTGCACGTGTTGATGGCGATGATGGCGATTCGCGGGATCTACGAAAAACACAACGTGCAGTCGCTGAACCACGGCATCGGTTTCAACACCGCTGCCATTGAGTTGATCCTGCCGACCTACGGCGAATCCCTCGGCCTCAAAGGCAAGATCTGCCGCAACTGGACGCTCAACCCGCACCCGACCCTGATCCCGGCGATCGAGAGCGGTTGGGTCGAGAGCGTGCATTGCTTCGGCACCGAACTGGGCATGGAAAACTACATCGCCGCGCGCCCGGACGTGTTCTTCACCGGGCGCGACGGCTCGCTGCGTTCCAACCGGATGTTCTGCCAACTCGCCGGGCAGTATGCGGTGGATCTGTTTATCGGCGCGACGTTGCAGGTCGATGGCGACGGCCATTCCTCGACCGTGACCCGTGGTCGCCTCGCCGGTTTCGGCGGTGCGCCGAACATGGGCCACGACCCGCGCGGTCGCCGTCACGGCACCCCGGCTTGGCTCGACATGCGCCACGACGATTCACAGCAACCGATGCTCGAACGCGGCAAGAAACTTGTGGTGCAAATGGTCGAGACCTTTCAGGAGGGCGGCAAACCGACCTTCGTCGAAACCCTCGACGCGGTGGAAGTGGCGAAGAAAAGCGGTATGCCGCTGGCACCGATCATGATCTACGGCGACGACGTTACCCACCTGCTCACCGAAGAGGGCATCGCCTACCTGTACAAAGCGCGCTCGCTGGAAGAACGCCAAGCGATGATCGCAGCGGTGGCCGGCGTCACCGCCATCGGCCTGCGCCACAACCCGAAAGATACCGAACGCATGCGCCGCGAAGGCCTGATCGCCTTGCCCGAAGACCTCGGCATCCGCCGCACCGACGCCACCCGCGAACTGCTGGCAGCGAAAAGCGTGGCTGATCTGGTCGAGTGGTCCGGCGGCCTGTACAACCCGCCCGCCAAATTCAGGAGCTGGTAATGCACGCACTCAACCTGCAAGCGAAACCCCTGAGCCTGAGCGAACGTCTGGCCGATCTGGCGGTGGATGCGCTGATCGACGAAGCCGATCTGTCGCCGAAACCGGCGCTGGTGGATCGGCGTGGCAATGGCGCGCACACCGATCTGCACCTGGGCCTGATGCACGCCTCGGCGTTGTCGTTGTGGCCGGCGTTCAAGGAAATGGCCGAGGCCGCCAGCGCGATGGGCGAAGTCGGTTTGCCGTTACGCGAAGCGATTGGTCGCATCGGTCGCGAAGGCGAGCAAGCGATGCTCGCGACCACCAACGGGGTGAATACCCATCGCGGGGCAATTTGGGCACTGGGATTACTGGTGACCGCCGCTGCGCTGGAACCGAAATCCTCAAGTGCCAACGCCGTCTCTGTTCGCGCCGCACGTCTGGCATTACTCGATGACCGCTACGCACCAAAACCGCTGAGCCACGGCGCACAAGTCGCCCTGCGTTACGGCGCACGCGGTGCCCGTGAGGAAGCGCAACTCGGCTTTCCGTCTGTGCTGCAACGCGGCCTGCCGCAACTCAAACGCAGCCGCGCCAGCGGCCACGGCGAACAGAACGCCCGGCTCGATGCACTGCTGGCGATCATGACCGATCTGGCCGACACCTGCGTGCTCTACCGCGCCGGTGAACAAGGTCTTCAGGCCATGCAACAAGGCGCGCAAGCGGTGCTCGACGCCGGCGGCAGCGCCAGCCTCGGCGGGCGTCGGCGCCTGCACGAACTGGATCAACAACTCATCGCATTGAATGCCTCGCCCGGTGGCGCCGCCGACTTGTTCGCCGCCACGCTGCTGCTCGATCGAATCGAGCGCGACGGCATCCTTCAGGGAGCGTTTTGATGGAAACCTTATCCTTTGAATTCCCCGCCGGGCAGCCGCCACGCGGGCGCGCGCTGGTCGGTTGTGTCGGCTCGGGCGATCTGGAAGTGCTGATCGAACCGGGGCTGGCCGGCAAGCTGACGATCAATGTGCAGACCTCGGTCAACGGTGCGCAGCAGCGCTGGCAGCATCTGTTTGCGCGGATGTTCGACGGCACCACCCCACCGGCGATGGCCATCGATATCCACGATTTCGGCGCCACGCCGGGGGTGGTGCGGCTGCGTCTGGAACAAGGTTTCGAGGAGATCGGCCATGACTGACAGCGCAGCGCTGTTGCACAAGCACAGCTTCGTCGAACTCGGGGCGCGGCAACGGGCGAAAGCCTTGCTCGACGCCGGGACCTTCCGCGAATTGCTCGACCCGTTTCAACGGGTCATGTCGCCGTGGCTCGAACGCCAGGGCGTGGTGCCGCAAGCCGATGACGGCGTGGTGATTGCCAAAGGCAGCCTCGACGGCCTGCCGGTGGTGATCGCCGCCATCGAAGGCGCGTTCCAGGGCGGCAGCCTTGGCGAAGTCGGCGGAGCGAAGATTGCCGGCGCGCTGGAACTGGCCGCCGAAGACAACCGCAAAGGCATTCCGACCCGCGCCATTCTGCTGCTGGAAACCGGTGGCGTGCGATTGCAGGAAGCCAACCTCGGGCTGGCGGCGATTGCCGATATTCATGCGGCGATTGTCGATTTGCAGCAGTACCAACCGGTGGTCGGTGTGGTCGCGGGCAGTGTTGGTTGCTTCGGCGGCATGTCGATTGCTGCCGCGCTGTGCAGCTATTTGCTGGTGACCCAGGAAGCACGCCTCGGCCTCAACGGGCCACAGGTGATCGAGCAGGAGGCCGGGATCGAAGAGTACGACTCCCGCGACCGGCCCTTCATCTGGAGCCTGACTGGCGGCGAGCAGCGTTTCGCCAGTGGGCTGGTGGATCGTTATGTCGCCGATGATGTGGCGCAGATCCGCCAGCAAATCGGTGAACTGTTGCAGCAAGGTTTGCCAGCACAACCGCGCAGTCAGCGTGCCGAATGGTTCCTGCAACGCCTGAACCGTTTGGACACTGCCAGGCAAATCGAACCGTCGGTGGTTCGCGACCTGTATCAAGGAGAGCGCTCATGAGTGGTTATTCCGTGCGCGGTTTGAACTGGTTCAACGCCCTGACCGGTGGGGCGAAAGCGGTCGAAGGTTTGCCGCCATCGTTGAAGGTCGCCGATGGCGAACTCGGGCGGTTTATTGCTGTGGTCGCTGACCCGGACAACCGCTTTCCACGCGCTCGCAATGGCGAAGTCGGTTTGCTCGAAGGCTGGGGTCTGGCCAAGGCGGTGGATGAGGTGATCACGGCAGATCGCGACAAAGCGCGGAAGCGCCCGATCATCGCCATCGTCGACGTCCCGAGCCAGGCTTACGGTCGTCGCGAAGAAGCCCTCGGCATTCATCAGGCCCTGGCCGGTGCGGCGGATAGTTATGCCCGCGCCCGTCTGGCCGGGCATCCGGTGATTGCGCTGCTGGTGGGCAAGGCGATGTCCGGGGCGTTTCTTGCCCACGGTTATCAGGCCAACCGCTTGATTGCCCTGCGCGATCCCGGGGTGATGGTGCATGCGATGGGCAAGGCCTCGGCGGCGCGGGTGACGCTGCGCAGTGTCGAGGAACTGGAAGCACTGGCCGCCAGCGTGCCGCCGATGGCCTATGACATCGACAGCTACGCCAGCCTCGGATTGCTTTGGGAAACCCTGTCGGTGCAGCAGATCGAGCAGCCGACGGCGGAGGATCTGGCGCGGGTGACCGAGTGCCTGAAACAGGCCATCGACGATGTCTCCGGCACTGACTTGCGCAACCGACTCGGCGCGAAAAACCGTGAAGCCTCCAGCCGCGTGCGTGAACTGCTGAGGGCGCAGTGGTGAACCTGCCACTGGCCCACGACCTGCTGTGGGGCATGACCCCGGCGCAGCTGCCGGCGGATGCGCCGCAGTGGGCGATCGAGTCGCTGGCTGCCGGGCAACCGGTGGTGGTGCGGCGGGCTGTTAGCGCTGAAGGTTTTGTGGCGGTGGGCGTGCGCGGTGTGGTGCGTGAGCAGCGGCTGGCGGCGTTCCTGAGCCTTGATGCGATAGTGCGTCGGGTCAGTCCGGAAGCGCTTTGTCATGTCGGTTGCGAGCGCGATTTGCCAGTGATGCAGGCGCTCAAACAACTGCGCCCAATGCTTGATGACTGCGGTTGGGTCTGGGGTATCAGCGGCAGTGTCGGGTTCGAGTTGGCCAGTGGTTTTAGAGCGATGCACGCGGCCAGCGATCTCGATCTGATTCTGCGTACCCCGCAGCTGATTACTCGCAATCAGGCACGCAAACTGGTCGAGCTCTTTGATCAAGCCGTGTGCCGGGTCGACATGCAGTTGCAGACGCCGTTCGGTGCAGTCGCGTTGCGCGAATGGGCCGGCGGGGCTGCACGGGTGCTGTTGAAAAACGCCCATCAAGCGTGTCTGGTGGCTGATCCGTGGAACCCGCAGGAGCAGGCAGCGTGAGCAGCCTGTTGGTGTTCCCCGGCCAGGGCGCGCAGCAACCGGGCATGCTCCAGCGTTTGCCTCGGGCGACCTTGACCGAGGCCAGCGAGGTGCTCGGTGAAGATGTCGCGCGGCTCGATTCTGCCGATGCGTTGCGCAGCACCCGGGCGGTTCAGCTGTGCCTGTTGATCGCCGGGGTCGCTGCTTCGCGGCAGTTGCTGCAGGACGGACTCACGGCGGATTACGTCGCCGGCCTGTCCATCGGTGCGTACCCGGCAGCGGTGGTCGCCGGGGCCTTGAGCTTCAGCGATGCGCTGCATCTGGTCAGCCTGCGTGGCGAGTTGATGCAGCAGGCTTATCCACAGGGCTATGGCATGACCGCGATCATCGGTCTGCAATTATCCACCGTCGAAACGCTGCTGGCGCAGGTGCACAGCGCGGAGTCGCCGGTGTATCTGGCCAACATCAATGCCGATAACCAGGTGGTGATTGCCGGCAGCGACAAGGCCATGCAAGCGGTGGCGGAACTGGCGCGCAGTCGTGGCGCCGGTCTGGCGAAACGCCTGGCGGTGAGCGTGCCGTCGCACTGCCCGTTACTGGAAAAACCTGCGCAAACCCTCGCCGAAGCCTTCGCCAAGGTTGCACTGAAGACCCCGAAAATCGCTTACCTGAGTGGCAGCCGCGCGCGTCCGCTGATCAAGCTTGATGCCCTGCGCGACGACCTCGCTTTCAACATGTGCCGCGTGGTGGACTGGCGCGGCACCGTGCAAAGCGCTTACGAGCGCGGCGTACGTTTACAAATCGAACTGCCGCCCGGTGCGGTGCTGACCGGGCTGGCGCGCCGGGTGTTCGAATCGGGCACGGTCACTGCCTTTGACAGTGCGCGGCTCGACACCCTGCAAGCGCTGTTGCGTGAGGAGGGAAACCGCCGACCCTAAACTGCCGCGACTCAGGCTTCGAACAACAAAAACAACATTCGACGATGCACTTTGAGGACTACAACAATGATTATTTACGGTGTGGCGCTGTTGGCGATCTGTACGCTGGCAGGGGTGATCATGGGTGACATGCTTGGCGTGTTGCTGGGCGTCAAATCCAACGTCGGCGGGGTCGGCATCGCCATGATCCTGTTGATCTGCGCGCGGTTGTGGATGCAGAAACGCGGCGGCATGACCAAGGATTGCGAGATGGGCGTCGGCTTCTGGGGCGCGATGTACATTCCGGTGGTGGTGGCGATGGCCGCGCAACAGAACGTCGTCACCGCCCTGCACGGCGGCCCGGTGGCGGTGCTCGCGGCAATCGGTTCGGTAGTGGTCTGTGGCTGCACGATTGCCTTGATCAGCCGCACCCATAAGGGTGAACCATTGCCCGACGAACCGGTGGAAGTCACCCCGGTCGGCACCCCGGTAGGAGGTCGCTGACATGTGGGCACTCATTGAAAACGGTCTGGAACACAACGGCCTGATCACCGCGTTCGCTTTCGTCGGCGTGATCATGTGGGTCTCGGTGATTCTCTCGAAACGCCTGACCTTCGGGCGCATTCACGGCTCGGCGATTGCCATCGTCATCGGTCTGGTGCTGGCCTGGGTCGGCGGCACCCTGACGGGTGGCCAGAAAGGCCTGGCGGATCTGACGCTGTTCTCCGGCATCGGCTTGATGGGCGGGGCGATGCTGCGTGATTTCGCGATCGTCGCCACGGCGTTCGAAGTGCAGGCGACCGAGGCGAAGAAGGCCGGGATGATTGGTGTGATTGCGCTGCTGCTCGGAACCATCCTGCCGTTCATTGTTGGCGCGTGCATGGCCTGGGCCTTCGGCTATCGCGATGCGGTGAGCATGACCACCATCGGCGCGGGCGCGGTGACCTACATCGTCGGCCCGGTGACCGGTGCAGCGATTGGCGCGACCTCGGATGTGATGGCGCTGTCGATTGCCACTGGGTTGATCAAGGCGATTCTGGTGATGGTCGGCACGCCGGTCGCGGCGCGCTGGATGGGCCTGGATAACCCGCGTTCGGCGATGGTGTTCGGTGGTTTGGCCGGAACGGTGAGCGGGGTGACCGCAGGGCTGGCGGCGACGGATCGGCGGTTGGTGCCTTATGGGGCGTTGACGGCGACGTTCCACACCGGGCTTGGCTGTTTGCTCGGGCCTTCGCTGTTGTTCTTCATTGTTCGCGGGATTGTGGGCTGATTCTCGGGTTCTGCGATGCCCGTGCTGACGTCATCGCGAGCAGGCTCACTCCTACATTGGAATGCGTTCCCCTGTAGGAGTGAGCCTGCTCGCGATTGCGGCGACGCGGTGTCAGGCCTGGCGATTGGCATACATCCGACACTCCGCCAGCAACGCCAGCAGATTCGGATCGCGCTCCTTGGCCTTGAGAAACACCACGCCAATGTGCTGCTGCAACCGATACTTCTCCTGCAACGGAATCAGCTTCACCCGGTTCTCGTACACCGCCGCAATCCTTCCCGGCAGCAACGCATAACCCACCCCCGAGCTGACCATGCTCAGCAGGGTGAAGATGTCGTTGACCTGCATCGCCACCTTCGGCTCGAACCCCGCCTGTTTGAACACCCGGATGCCGTCCTGATGGGTGGCGAAGCCTTGGGTCAGGGTGATAAAGGTTTCATCGCGCACTTCCGCGAGATCAACTTCCTGACGCTGGGCGAATCTTGAATCTGCCGGTGTGGCGAGGAAAATGTCGTCGGAAAACAGCGGGATCTGCTCGCAGTCCGGGTCGCTGACCGTGTCGTCCAGCGACACCAGAATCGCGTCGACTTCCATGTTCTTCAGCTTGTAGAGCAGGTCGATATTCGAGCCGAGGATCAGGTCGATGTTGAGTTCGCTGCGACGGATCTTCAGGCCCATGATCAGTTGCGGTACGGTTTTCACTGTCAGCGAATACAGCGAGCCGAGCTTGAAGCGTTCAGCGGAGAACCCGGCGGCTTCGCGAGTCAGGCGCACGCTTTCGACGACGTCGTTGATCAACTTCTGCGCGCGTTCTTCGAGCACGTAGGCGCTTTCCAGTGGCGTCAGGTTGCGCCCTTCGTGCTTGAACAGCGGGCAGCGCAGGGCGCTTTCCAGCGAATGGATCGCCCGGTGCACGCTGACATTGCTGGTCTGCAACTCGACAGCGGCGCGCGCCAGGTTGCCGGTGCGCATGAAGGCGAGGAACACCTCGAGTTTTTTCAGGGTCAATTCTTCGTCGATCAGCATGGCGCGGACTCTTTTTGGTATCGACCGATTGTGCCCAATTACCGTGGCGTGCGCAGGTCCGCGTTGAACAGAAACATTGCGCTTTTACGCTCAAGGCCCGAGCCTTGCGCGCTGCGGTAACGAATAACGAGGTGAGCGACACATGTATCACGGGGAAAAACTCAACGCCTGGACGCACCTGGTCGGGGCAGTGGCCGCATTTATCGGTGGCGTGTGGATGCTGGTGATTGCCAGCCTCGACGGCAGTCCGTGGAAAATTGTCAGCGTGGCGATCTACGCCTTTACCTTGCTGGTGCTCTACAGCGCCTCGACCGTGTACCACAGCGTGCGCGGGCGCAAGAAAGCGATCATGAAGAAGGTCGATCACTTTTCGATCTACCTGCTGATCGCCGGCAGCTACACGCCGTTCTGCCTGGTGACGCTGCGCGGGCCGTGGGGCTGGACGTTGTTCGGGATTGTCTGGGGGCTGGCGCTGATCGGCATCCTGCAGGAGATCAAACCACGCTCGGAAGCGCGGATCCTGTCGATCGTGATCTACGCGGTGATGGGCTGGATCGTGCTGGTGGCGGTCAAGCCGTTGATTGCTGCTTTGGGCACGGCAGGTTTTGCCTGGCTGGCGTCGGGCGGGGTGTTGTATACCGTGGGCATCATCTTTTTTGCCCTGGATCACCGGTTACGGCATGCGCACGGGATCTGGCATTTGTTTGTGATCGCCGGGAGTCTGCTGCACTTTGTGGCGATTCTGTTTTATGTCCTCTGAACACACCGCCATCCCCTTGTAGGAGTGAGCCTGCTCGCGATGGCGTCCTGTCAGTCGACAGTGTTTGTGACTGATAGACCACTATCGCGAGCAGGCTCACTCCTACAGGGGTTACGTATTCTAAAAATCACCCCAAAGTTGCTGAGCCACCGCCAGTGCAACCACTGGCGCGGTCTCGGTGCGCAATACTCGCGGCCCAAGCCGAGCTGCATGGAAGCCGTTGCCCTTGGCCTGCTCGACCTCGGCATCCGACAAACCACCCTCCGGCCCGATCAGAAACGCCAGCGTCGCCGGTTTGGCATGGCTGACCAACGGCTCCGCCACCGGGTGCAGCACCAGTTTCAGCTCGGCTTCGGTCTGTTTCAACCAGTCCGCCAGCAGCACCGGCGGATGAATCACCGGTACCCGTGAGCGACCGCACTGCTCGCAGGCGCTGATCGCCACCTGACGCCAGTGCAGCAGGCGTTTGTCGGCGCGTTCGTCCTTCAGGCGCACTTCGCAGCGGTCGCTGAAGATCGGGGTGATTTCCGTCACGCCCAGCTCGGTGGCTTTCTGGATCGCCCAGTCCATCCGTTCGCCCCGGGACAGGCCCTGGCCGAGGTGGATCTGCAGCGGCGATTCAATCTGCCCGGCTAACTGCTCGTCGATCTGCACGACGACGCGTTTCTTGCCGACCTCCACCAGCGAGCCGCGAAACTCATGGCCGGAACCGTCGAACAACTGCACCGCATCGCCCTCGGCCATGCGCAGCACGCGGCTGATGTAATGCGCCTGGGCTTCCGGCAGTTCGTGTTCGCCGGTGCTCAGGGGGGCGTCGATAAAGAAGCGGGACAGTCTCATTTCGGGTCTCTGGAAAGATGTGGATCAGTTGGATCGGTGTCGACTTCATTCGCGAGCAGGCTCGCTCCCACAGGGAAATGCATTCCAGGGTGGGAGCGAGCCTGCTCGCGAAAGCGGCAGTTCAGGCGCCACAAATTCTCAATCAGCCCGGATCACGGAAACCCGGGTGGAAATCCTTCGGCACCGCGACGCTGACGCTGTCCCGGGTGGCGATGTCGATGCCTTCGCTGGCGACTTCGGCGAGGAAGTCGATCTGCTCCGGGGTAATCACGTACGGCGGCAGGAAATACACCACACTGCCCAGCGGACGCAGCAGCGCGCCACGCTCCAGCGCATGCTGGAACACCTTCAGGCCTCGTCGCTCCTGCCAAGGGTAGGCCTCTTTGGTGGCTTTATCCTTGACCATTTCGATCGCCAGCACCATGCCGGTCTGCCGCACTTCCGAGACATTCGGGTGATCGACCAGATGCGCAGTGGCCGAGGCCATGCGCCGGGCCAGTGCCTGGTTGTTCTCGATGACGTTGTCCTGCTCGAAGATATCCAGCGTCGCCAACGCGGCTGCACAGGCCAGCGGGTTGCCAGTGTAGCTGTGCGAATGCAGGAAGGCGCGCAGGGTCGGGTAGTCGTCGTAGAAGGCGCTGTAGACCTCATCGGTGGTCAGGCACGCCGCCAGTGGCAGGTAGCCGCCGGTCAGGGCCTTGGACAGGCAGAGGAAGTCCGGGCGGATGCCGGCCTGCTCACAGGCGAACATGGTGCCGGTGCGGCCGAAGCCGACGGCGATTTCGTCGTGGATCAGGTGCACGCCGTAGCGGTCGCAGGCCTCGCGCAGCAGCTTGAGGTACACTGGGTGATACATGCGCATGCCGCCGGCGCCCTGAATCAACGGCTCGACGATGACTGCCGCAACGCTGTCATGATGTTCTGCCAAGGTTTGTTCCATGGCGGCGAACAGGTTGCGCGAATGTTCCTCCCAGCTCATGCCTTCGGGGCGCAGGTAGCAATCCGGGCTGGGCACCTTGATGGTGTCCATCAGCAGCGCTTTGTAGGTTTCGGTGAACAGCGGCACGTCGCCGACTGCCATCGCTGCCATGGTTTCGCCGTGGTAGCTGTTGGTCAGGGTGACGAAGCGTTTCTTGTTCGGCTGGCCGCGGTTGAGCCAGTAGTGAAAGCTCATTTTCAGCGCGACTTCGATGCAGGACGAACCGTTATCGGCGTAGAACACCCGATTCAGGCCTTCCGGGGTCATCTTCACCAGACGCTCGGACAGTTCGATCACCGGTTGATGGCTGAAACCGGCCAGAATCACGTGCTCCAGCTGATCGACCTGATCCTTGATGCGCTGGTTGATGCGCGGGTTGGCGTGGCCGAACACGTTGACCCACCAGGAGCTGACGGCATCGAGGTAGCGCTTGCCTTCGAAGTCTTCGAGCCAGACGCCTTCACCGCGCTTGATCGGGATCAGCGGCAGCTGTTCGTGGTCTTTCATCTGGGTGCAGGGATGCCACAGCACCGCGAGGTCGCGTTGCATCCACTGGTTATTCAGGCCCATTTACAGTCTCCTCGAGGCGGCTCGCGTCAGGCGCGGGCAAACAATCGCGCAAGCCTATGCAATGCATCGCGCCGGGACAACCCATTGCGTCGATTGAGCTACTTTGTATGGGCCGATAGACGTCGCTGGCGGCGTTTTGATGGCTGACGTATTCTTCGCGGTTCTTTGGGTCGTCTGACCCGCAAAACTGCTTTTTTCCTACGTGTATTTCCGGAGTTCGCTGAATGTCTGTCGGTTGGCTGCGCGCCTGTGCGCTGGTGATGTTGGGGCTGTTCAGCGTTACGGCGCTGGCCAAGGATAAAACCGCAATCGTGATCGGCGGCGGCCTGTCGGGCCTGACCGCAGCTTACGAGCTGCAAAACAAGGGCTGGCAGGTCACGCTGCTCGAAGCCAAGCCGAGCCTCGGCGGTCGCTCGGGCATGGCCACCAGCGAGTGGATCGGCAACGACAAGACCCAGCCGGTGCTGAACAAGTACGTCTCGACCTTCAAGCTGGGCACCACGCCAGCCCCTGAATTTGTGCGTACACCGGGTTATCTGATCGACGGTGAGTACTTCTCCGCGGCCGATCTGGCGACCAAGCAGCCGGCCACCGCCGACGCCTTGAAGCGCTACCAGAAAACCCTCGACGATCTGGCGCGCTCGATCGACGACCCGCAGAACCCGGCCGCGACCAATACCCTGCATGCACTGGACCAGATCAACGTCTCGAGCTGGCTCGACAAGCAGAACCTGCCGGCCACCGCGCGTCAGTTGATCAACCAGGACATCCGCACCCACTACGACGAGCCTTCGCGTCTGTCGCTGCTGTATTTCGCCCAGCAGAACCGCGTGTATCGCGGCGTTTCTGATCGCGACCTGCGCGCCTCGCGTCTGGTTGGCGGCAGCCAGGTACTGGCCCAGGCCTTCGTCAAACAGATAAAGACCATCAAGACCAACTCGCCGGTTTCCGCGATCACTCAGGACAAGGACGGCGTGACCGTCAAGGTCGGCAGTGTTGGCTATCAGGCTGACTACGTGGTGCTGGCCGTGCCGCTGCGTGCACTGAACAAGATTGCGCTGACCCCGGCGCTGGACGCTCAGCACCTGGCCGCGATCAAGGGTACCAACTACGGCTGGCGCGACCAGATCATGCTCAAGTTCAAGACGCCTGTGTGGGAAAGCAAGGCGCGCATGTCCGGCGAGATCTACAGCAACGCAGGTCTGGGCATGCTCTGGATCGAACCGGCGCTGAAGGGTGGCGCCAACGTGGTGATCAACCTGTCCGGCGACAATGCCCGCGTGATGCAAGCGTTCGGCGACAAGCAGATGGTCGATCAGGTGCTGATCCGTCTGCACGCGTTTTATCCACAGGCCCGTGGCTCGTTCACCGGTTATGAAATCCGTCGCTACAGCACTGACCCGTCGATGGGCGGCGCCTACCTGGCTTACGGCCCGGGCCAGATCAGCAAGTTCTGGCGCATGTGGGAGCGCCCACTGCAACGCGTAGCGTTTGCCGGCGAGCACACCGACACTCTGTATCCGGGCACTCTGGAAGGCGCGCTGCGCACCGGTCAGCGTGCGGCCAGTCAGGTTGAAGACCTGGCTGCCGGCAAGTCGTTTGAACCGGTCAAAGTGGTTCCGGCCGCAGCAGCGGCAGGCGCGGCGGGTGCCGTGGCGGCGAAGAAGGGCAACTTCTTCAGCAACCTGTTTGGCGGTTCGGATGACGAGAAGAAGCCAGAACCTGTGAAGGCGCCTGAACCGGCTCCAGCGCCAGTGACTCCAGCGCCTGCACCGGCTCCAGCCCCTGCGCCAGCTCCGGTAGAAGCGCCGAAACCCGCCGCTCCGGTGAAAGCCGAGCCGGCGAAGAAAGCGCCAGCCAAGCCGGCAGCGAAGAAGCCGGCGGCGAAAACCGAGGCGAAGAAGCCTGCGGCCAAACCGGCGGCGAAAAAGGCTGAACCGGCGAAGAAGCCTGCGGCGAAACCTGCTGCTGCTCCGGCTCCAGCTGCAAGCACCGACAGCAAAGCGCAGTAAGGCTTTGCGGTGAATGAAAAAGCGCGGCTTGCAGGCCGCGCTTTTTTTTGGCCTGTAAGACCGCTATCGCGAGCAGGCTCACTCCTACAGGGGATCGCATTTCTCCAGTTGGAATACGGTCACTGTAGGAGTGAGCCTGCTCGCGATAGGGGCGGCTAAGACAACGCAATTCCATTGTCCGGCAACAACACCCCGCCACACTTTTCCCGCTTAATCTTTCCTTAACAAGCCACTTACAGACTCTTGATCGTATTTCTCGATATTTCAAAGCAAAATTTTCCGCTTTAATTCGATAGATAACTCGCTAGTCTTGGTTCGCAGTTCTCACAGGATTTGGGCAATGCAGCTACGTAACTCTGCTTCACGCTATGGTTGGGTCAGCATCTTCATGCACTGGGGCGTGGCGCTGGCGGTCTTCGGGCTGTTCGCGCTGGGTTTGTGGATGGTGGGGCTGGATTACTACAGCAGCTGGCGCAAAGACGCGCCGGATCTGCACAAGAGCATCGGTCTGGTGTTGTTGGGTGTGATGGTGTTGCGGGTGTTGTGGCGCTTTATCAGCCCACCGCCGCCGACGCTGCAAAGCTACAGCCGCATGACCCGCATCGGCGCCAAGTTCGGCCATGGGTTTCTGTACCTTGGGCTGTTCGCTGTGATGCTTGCCGGTTACCTGATTTCCACCGCAGACGGTGTCGGTATCCCGGTGTTTGGCCTGTTTGAAGTTCCTGCACTGGTTTCCGGGCTACCGGATCAGGCAGACACCGCTGGGGTGATTCATCTCTGGCTGGCATGGGCGCTGGTAATTTTTTCCGGTCTCCATGCGTTGGCAGCATTGAAGCACCACTTTATCGATCGTGATGCGACCCTCACTCGAATGCTCGGTCGCAAAGCCTGAAATTCAACCTCGACTCAAAGGAAAAGAAAGCATGTTGAAAAAGACTCTGGCCGCTCTGGCAATCGGTTCGGCCGTACTGTCCGCGAACGTGATGGCTGCTGATTACACCGTCGACAAGGAAGGCCAGCACGCTTTCGTCGACTTCAAGATCAGCCACCTGGGCTACAGCTACATCACCGGTACCTTCAAGGACATCGACGGCAAGTTCAGCTTCGACGCCGCCAAGCCTGAAGACAGCAAAATCGAATTCAACGTGAAAACCGCCAGCGTGTTCACCAACCACGCCGAGCGCGACAAGCACATCTCCAGCAAAGACTTCCTGGACGTGGGCAAATACGCTGACGCCAAGTTCGTCTCCACCAGCGTCAAATCCACCGGCAAGAACGCCGATGGCAAAGACACTGCCGACGTGACCGGCGACCTGACCCTGCACGGCGTGACCAAGCCAATCGTGGTCAAGGCTGTGTTCCTGGGCGAAGGCAAGGATCCATGGGGCGGCTACCGTGCCGGCTTTGAAGGCACCACCAGCATCAAGCGCTCTGATTTCGGCAAGATGATGGATCTGGGTCCACAGTCCGACAAGGTCGACCTGTACATCTCGTTCGAAGGTGTGAAAGCGAAGTAATTTTCGCCGTCATACAAAAACGCCCCCGGTCGTAAGGCCGGGGGCGTTTTTTATTGCCTGCCACATCCCTTGTGGGAGGGGGGGTGCTCGCGAATGCGGTGGGGGATTACAAAAAAATTTTGGCCGGTCCCACGCCATCGCGGGGCAGGCCGCGCCCACAGGGGGGAGTGTGCGATTCAAGATATTGTGACGGCATAAAAAAATGCCCCGGCTCTTTCGAACCGGGGCATTTTTCATTGCCGCGATAACTCAGCGATTGCGGGTCAGCAAAGCTGGTTTTTCGCCGCGCGGACGGGTCGGCAGTTGATCGAGCTGCTCAGGCGTCGGGAATCGGTCGGCTTTCGATTCCTTGTGCATGATCTTCGGCCCGGTGCTGCGCGGGTTCTGCACGGCCGGTTCGGCGCGTTGCTGATCGTCGCGAGCCGGACGACGGTTGCGCGACGACTCGTCACGACGGCCCTGGCCATCACGCGGAGCACCGTTGCGCGGGCCGTTGCGTTTGCCCGGTGGAGTGCCGGTGCTCGATCCGTTGCTGTTGCGCGGGCCGTTCTGGCGACCTTGCGATTGACCACCGCGTGGAGCGCCTGCGCCTGCACCTTGTGCCGGAGCACCCGGACGACGGCCACGGCCACCGGCTGGAGCAGCTTTCGGCACGTAGTCGACACGGTTACCGAAGTTATCGATATCGTCGTCGAGGAACTCGTCCGGTGCACGATCAGCCGCCGCGCGTGGTGGCTGGCTCGGACGCTGTTCGCGGGCCGGGGTGCCTTCACGTGGTTTCTGCTGACGGGCAGGGCGCTCGCCGCGTTCGCCGGCGGGTTTTTCCTTGCCCTTGTCTTTGCCTTTGTCCTTGCGACCGCCGCCACCACCGCCATTCGGACCATCACCACGTGGGCCACGGGAGTTGCGCGGGTTGCGCATGTCCGGACGCTCACGGGCTTCCGGCTTCTCGGCTTCAATAGTGCTCGAATCGAAGCCCATCAGGTCGCCGTCGGCGATTTTCTGCTTGGTCATGCGTTCGATGCTTTTCAGCAGTTTTTCTTCGTCCGGGGCCACCAGCGAGATCGCTTCGCCCGAACGCCCGGCGCGGCCAGTACGGCCGATACGGTGCACGTAGTCTTCATCGACGTTTGGCAGCTCGAAGTTGACCACGTGTGGCAACTGGTCGATGTCCAGACCGCGCGCGGCGATGTCGGTCGCGACCAGGATGCGCACTTCACCGGCCTTGAAGTCGGCCAGGGCTTTGGTGCGGGCGTTTTGGCTCTTGTTACCGTGAATCGCCACAGCCGGCAGGCCGTGTTTGTCCAGGTACTCGGCCAGACGGTTGGCGCCGTGCTTGGTACGGGTGAACACCAGCACTTGTTCCCAGGCGCCGGCGGTGATCAGGTGCGCCAGCAGGGCACGCTTGTGGCTGGCCGGCAGACGGAACACGCGTTGCTCGATGCGCTCGACCGTGGTGTTCGGCGGCGTGACTTCGATGCGTTCCGGGTTGTGCAGCAGCTTGCCGGCAAGATCGGTGATGTCTTTGGAGAACGTCGCCGAGAACAGCAGGTTCTGACGCTTGGCCGGCAGACGCGCGAGGACTTTCTTCACGTCGTGGACGAAGCCCATGTCGAGCATGCGGTCGGCTTCGTCGAGCACGAGGATTTCGACGTGGGACAGATCGACGCTGCCCTGGCCGGCGAGGTCGAGCAGACGACCCGGGCACGCGACGAGCACGTCAACGCCACGGGACATGGCCTGGACTTGCGGGTTCATGCCGACGCCGCCGAAGATGCAGGCGCTGACGAATTTCAGGTCACGGGCGTAGATCTTGAAGCTCTCGTGAACCTGGGCCGCGAGTTCGCGGGTCGGGGTCAGGACCAGTACGCGCGGTTGGCGCGGGCCATGACGCTGGGATTTGTCCGGGTGACCGTTGGGGAACAACCGCTCCAGGATCGGAAGGGCGAAACCGCCGGTTTTACCGGTACCTGTCTGTGCCGCAACCATCAGGTCGCGACCTTGCAACACGGCGGGAATGGCCCGCTGTTGCACCGGAGTAGGCTCGGTATAGCCCGCATCTTCGATGGCACGGACTAAAGCCTCGGAGAGACCGAGGGAAGCAAAGGACATGAGTAATCCTGTTTTAGTTAGGGCTTGGCCCAATGGGAGTCTTGCCTGGCGCGAATCGCGTTTAAGAGGACGCGATCCCGTCCGGTCCTGCTGCGGTTCCGAAGGCACGTCAGGAGCGCTCGCGCGGGCTGAAAGCTGCGCTGTAGCGGGTCGAGAGGCCTGTTACGGTTCCGGGCGTCCGGGCGTGAGCCTGGCGGGAACGCCGGAGTATAACAGAGCAATCACTGCGCGCTGCTTTCCTGCTGCTCAACGGTTTTGCGGCTGGCCGAAGCATTGCCCAGCGGCACGGCATCGACCGGTGCTGCGCCGTAACGTGCGCTGAGCTCGGCGTAGGCCGGTTCGCGCTTGAAACGCTTGAGCTCGGCGCCAAAACGCGCCACCAGCAGATCCATGCCGGCATTGCGTCGAACCGCCAGATATTGGCTCTGACGGCTGATGACCGTGGGATTTTCGGTGATTTGATCGCGAATATTCAGTTGATCGAGCAAATGCTGGCCCACGCGGCGATCGGTGATCAGCAAGTCGATGCGTCCGCGCAGCAGTTTGCCGAAATTGGCCTCGTGGGTCGGTGCCGGCTCGCGGGTGAACAGTGTCGACTGACTGAAATCCGGGCTGTACAGATAGCCCGGCGAAGTGCCGATGGTCAGGCCTTTGAGGTCTTCGAGCTGGCGGAACGGATGGGGACGGTCGTTGGCGTAGAACATCACGAACTCGACGTCCGACAGCGGTTCGATGGGGTAGAGCAGGGTGGCATCGCGCTCATCGCTGTGAAAAATATCCAGCGCGCCATCAGCCTGGCCGGTTTCGAGCATCGACAGACAACGTTTCCACGGCAGGAACTGCCATTCGACTTCGATTCCCAGACGCTTGAACACGATGGCGGTGGTTTCGTAGTCCAGTCCGAGGTTCTTGCCATCCTCTTCGTAGACGTAAGGTGCCCACGGCTCGGTGACAATACGCAGCTTCTCGCCCCGAGCGGCAAAGCTCAGGCAAGCAAAAACCAGCACGGTGAGTAACTGCGCGAAAAAAGGCATGGCTTGAGATTACGACGAGAAACGCGAAAGAGCCAGAAAGTGCCTGCACAAGCTCTAATTCGGGGATTCAAAAGCAAAAAATCGCAGCAACGACACCCCTGTAGGAGCTGCCGAAGGCTGCGATCTTTTGATCTTTCTTTTAGTGCTTAGCGCGGCAACTTCAGGTTATTCCAGATCGCCAGACTAGGTTCAGCCTGGTTCATGGAATAGAAGTGCAGCCCCGGTGCGCCGCCCTGCAACAGGCGTTCGCACATTTCGCTGACAACTTGCTCGCCGAAGCGCTGAATGCTCTGGCTGTCATCGCCGTAGGCTTCCAGTTGCTTGCGGATCCAGCGCGGAATTTCCGCACCGCAGGCATCGGAGAAACGCGCCAGCTTGCTGTAGTTGGTGATCGGCATGATCCCCGGCACGACTGGAATATCCACGCCCAGCGCCTGCAAACGGTCGACGAAGTAGAAGTAGCTGTCGGCGTTGAAGAAGTACTGGGTGATCGCGCTGTCGGCGCCAGCGCGGGCCTTGCGCACGAAGTTGGCGAGATCGTCTTCGTAATTGCGCGCTTGCGGATGCATCTCCGGGTAAGCGGCAACTTCGATGTGGAAATGATCACCGGTTTCTTCACGAATGAATTCAACCAGTTCGTTGGCGTGACGCAGCTCGCCGCTGGTCATGCCCATGCCGGACGGCAGGTCACCGCGCAGCGCAACGATGCGCTTGATGCCGGCAGCCTTGTACTCGTTCAGCAGGCCGCGCAGGTCGTCCTTGCTGTCGCCGACGCACGACAGGTGCGGTGCGGCCGGTACTTTGACTTCGCTTTCCAGTTGCAGAACGGTGTTGAGGGTGCGATCACGGGTCGAACCACCAGCGCCATAGGTGCAGGAGAAGAAGTCGGGGTTGTACGTTGCCAACTGACGGGCAACGTTGAGCAGTTTTTCATGCCCAGCATCGGTCTTGGTCGGGAAGAACTCGAAGCTGTAGCGACGGTCTTGGGACATGGGAAATACCCTTGGAAACACGAAGCCTGTGAGGCTTGCACCGCCCATGTGGGAGCGGGCTCGCTCGCGAAAGCGGCGGGTCAGGCAACATCAATGCTGAATGACAGACCGCTTTCGCGAGCAAGCCCGCTCCCACAGGGAGAGCAGGCCGCCGCGTCAATCAGTAGCGGTAAGCGTGCGGCTTGAACGGGCCTTCGACGGTCACGCCGATGTAGTCAGCCTGTTGCTTGGTCAGTTGAGTGACCACGCCGCCGAAGCCGCGCACCATTTCCAGGGCCACTTCTTCGTCGAGTTTCTTCGGCAGTACTTCAACGGTCAGGCGCTCGGCTTTCTCGGCTGGCGACAGGTCGGCGTACTTCTGGCCGAACAGGAAGATCTGCGCCAGTACCTGGTTGGCGAACGAACCGTCCATGATGCGGCTCGGGTGACCAGTGGCGTTGCCCAGGTTCACCAGACGGCCTTCGGCCAGCAGGATCAGGTAGTCGTCGTTCTGCGCGTCGAAAGCGCCCGGGCCGGTACGGTGGATCTTGTGTACCTGTGGCTTCACTTCTTCCCATGCCCAGTTCTTGCGCATGAAAGCGGTGTCGATTTCGTTGTCGAAGTGACCGATGTTGCAGACAACAGCGCGCTTCTTCAGGGCTTTGAGCATGTTCGCGTCGCAAACATTGACGTTACCGGTGGTGGTCACGATCAGGTCGATCTTGCCCAGCAGCGCTTTGTCGATGCTCGCTTCGGTGCCGTCGTTGATCCCGTCGATGAACGGCGAAACCAGTTCGAAACCGTCCATGCAGGCCTGCATGGCGCAGATCGGGTCAACTTCGGAAACCTTGACGATCATGCCTTCCTGACGCAGGGACTGGGCCGAACCCTTGCCCACGTCACCGTAACCGATGACCAGCGCTTGCTTGCCGGACAGCAGGTGGTCGGTACCACGCTTGATCGCATCGTTCAGGCTGTGACGGCAGCCGTACTTGTTGTCGTTCTTGGACTTGGTCACCGAGTCGTTGACGTTGATCGCCGGGATTTTCAGCTCGCCCTTGGCCAGCATGTCCAGCAGGCGGTGAACGCCGGTGGTGGTTTCTTCGGTCACGCCGTGAACGCGATCCAGTACTTGTGGGTACTTGTCGTGCAGCAGCTGAGTCAGGTCGCCGCCGTCGTCGAGGATCATGTTGGCGTCCCATGGCTGGCCATCCTTCAGGATGGTCTGCTCCAGGCACCACTCGTACTCTTCTTCAGTCTCGCCTTTCCAGGCGAAAACCGGGATGCCGGCGGCAGCGATGGACGCAGCGGCCTGATCCTGAGTCGAGAAAATGTTGCAGGACGACCAGCGTACTTCGGCACCCAGGGCAACCAGGGTTTCGATCAGCACGGCAGTCTGAATGGTCATGTGGATGCAGCCGAGGATTTTCGCGCCCTTGAGCGGCTGCTCGGAGGCGTACTTGCGGCGCAGACCCATCAGGGCCGGCATTTCCGACTCGGCGATGATGGTTTCGCGACGGCCCCAGGCAGCCAGGGACATGTCGGCAACTTTGTAATCGTTAAAATCTGCAGGCGTGATAACAGCGCTCATGAAGAGCCTCCATTCGTAATGTATGCGAATGGGCGCCGTTGTGCGTTTAGTGTCCGGCCGTGGCCAGTCAACGCCCCATCCGAGCCTGACAGGTTGATCCTGCTGCAGCGCCCCTCGGACAGGTGGCGGGAAAACGGTAGCAAGTGAAGGTTACCGTTTTGAAACGGGGGCGATTATAGCCGTCTAGACTGATCTTCCAAAGGGTTTCTGTCGGCCAGATGAAGATCGTTAATAGCGACCATAGTAGAAGGCTCATGGAGCCTGACCGCCCGGTCTGCCAAGATGGCGCCATCTTTCGGCAAACGCTCAGGAGTGAACATGAATTTCCACACCCGCAAATGGGTAAAACCCGAAGACCTGAACCCCAACGGCACCCTGTTCGGCGGCAGCCTGCTGCGCTGGATCGACGAAGAAGCGGCGATTTACGCGATCGTCCAGTTGGGCAATCAGCGCGTGGTGACCAAGTACATTTCCGAGATCAATTTCGTCAGCGCCTCGCGCCAGGGCGACATCATCGAGCTGGGCATCACCGCCACCGAGTTCGGTCGTACCTCGATCACCCTGACCTGTGAAGTGCGCAACAAGATCACCCGCAAGAGCATCCTCACGGTCGAGAAGATGGTCTTCGTCAACCTCGGCGAAGACGGCCTGCCGGCGCCGCACGGTCGCACCGAGATCAAGTACGTCAAAGACCAGTTCAAGGAAGATGAACTGGTCAGCAAGTAACATCGGCGGCGCGCCCTTCGCGAGCAAGCCCGCTCCCACATGGATTGCGTTGTACCTGTGGGAGCGGGCTTGCTCGCGAAGGCGGTTGTTCAGTCAGCGAAGAATCATCTGGCCACTGAACAGCCATGAACCGCCGGGGTCGTAGGTAAACACCACCCCCACGGTTCCCACGCCATGACCACCCCGACAGACGGCAAGACCCCAAACCTCTCGACCGACGAACAACACGAAGTCGAGAAAAACCAGCCGCCCCGCGCGGCGGTTCTGCATGAAATCATCCGCACTCAGGGCGATCAGGAACTGGAGCGCAGCATCGCTGCATTGTGGTGGTCGGCGCTCGCCGCCGGGCTGACCATGGGCCTGTCGCTGATGGGCATGGGCCTGCTCAATTCGCGCCTGCCCGAGGGCGACGAATTCAAGGTCATCGCCAGTTTCGGCTACTGCGCCGGTTTCCTCGCGGTGATTCTCGCCCGCCAGCAACTGTTCACCGAAAACACCCTGACCGCCGTTCTGCCGGTGATGACCAAACCGACCCTGAAAAACTTCGGCCGGCTGATCCGCCTGTGGGGCGTGGTTCTGTTCGGCAACTTGTGCGGGACGATTGTGGTGGCGTACGTGATGCTTGAGCTGCCGATCTTCGACAGCAAGACTGATCACGCCTTCCTTGAAATCGGCCGCAAGGTCATGGAAAACCACGCCAGTCAGATGTTCGCCAAGGGCATCGTTTCCGGCTGGATGATCGCCACCATGGTCTGGATGATCCCGTCCATGGAGAGCGCGAAGATGTGGATCATCATCCTCATCACCTACCTGATGGCGCTGGGCGACTTCACCCACATCGTGGTCGGTTCGGCGGAAGTGTCGTATCTGGTGTTTGCCGGCGAGCTGCCGTGGAGTGATTTCTGGATGGTGTTTGCCGGGCCCACGCTGGCGGGGAATATCATCGGCGGCAGTTTCATCTTCGCCCTGATCAGCCATGCGCAGATCCGCAGCGAAAGCGGGGCGCCCAAGACGGATAAACCGAACTCCGGCAAACCCCGCGAAGATGAGTCCGACAGCAAGCCCCGATAGTTTCAGGCCTTGAACGGCGGGCTGACCGGTTCTGTCGTCGGTTCGCTTTCAGGTGCCTTGAGCTGTCCCTCCCAGCGCGCTATGACCAGCGGTGCCAGTGCGTTGCCCAACACGTTGAGCGCGGTGACCGGCATGTCCATCAAGCGGTAGACGCCGGCGATGATTGCCACGCCTTCCACTGGCAAACCGGCGGTGGTCAGGGTCGCTGTGAGTATGATGAACATGAAACCCGGCACTCCCGCCGCGCCCTTTGACGTCAACACCATGATCAGCACCAGCATGGCCTGATCCGCCAGACCCAGATCAATCCCGTACGCCTGGGCGATAAACAGCGTGCCCAGTCCCGCGAACAGCGAGGCGCCATCAAGGTTGAACGAGTACCCCAGTGGAATGACCATGCTGGTGATCGGGCGCGGAGCGCCATACTTCTCCATTTTCTCGATCAGTTGTGGCATCACCGTGGCCGACGCAGCACTGCTGTAAGCCAGTATCAATTCACTGCGTATTTCCCGAATCAGGTGGAAAAAGCGAATGCCGGCCATCCGCGCCACCAACCCCAGCACGCCCAACGCGAAGAGCAACACCGCGACGTAAGTGATGCCGATCAGCTTCGCCAGCGGCAGCAACGCACTGAGGCCGAAGCTGGCCACGGTGACCCCGATCAGGCCGAAGATGCCGATGGGTGAATAGTGCATGACCAGATGCGTGACCTTGAACATGGTGTCCGATACCGCCTGAATCACGGCGATCAATGGCGCCTTCTGCGGCCCGGGCAGCATCGACAGGGCACAGCCGAACAGGATGGCGAAAAACAGTACTGAGAGCAGCTTGCCCTGAGACATGGCCAGGACGATGTTGTCCGGCACGATGTTCACCAGAGTTCGGCCCAGGTTCTGTGTTTCTCCCGTATTCGCCAGACCAATGGCCGGTGATTGCAGGGTGCTGCTGAAGTCCGCGCCGGCGCCGGGCTGAAAAACATTGCCGACGATCAGTCCGAAGACGATGGCGATGCTGGTGATGGTAAAGAAATAAACCAGCGTCTTTATTCCGACCCGACCCAGCGCCTTGGTGCTGCCTGCCCCGGCGATGCCGACGACCATGCACGCAAAGACCAACGGTACGACAATCATTTTCATCAGCCTGATGAACAGGTCACCGGCCGGTTGCAGCAGATTGTCGATGAACCAGATCTTGTGTTCGGGAAACTGGTTGAGAAGGATGCCGACGATTATTCCGGCTGCCAGCCCGAGCATGATGCGGGTGACCAGACTGGTGGGTTTCCTGGTAGTCATGATGTGCCCCTTTTGTTGTTGTGTTTGTTGGGGTGAAGCTCAGTGTGCGAAGAGGCCGTCGAAGTCCTTGAAACCCTTGACTTCGATCGGGTTGCCGCTGGGGTCGAGAAAGAACATTGTGCGCTGCTCGCCGGGTTCGCCGGCGAAGCGGATCACCGGAGGGATTTCAAACGTTGTGCCGAGGCGGCTCAAACGATCGGCCAGCTCCAGCCACTCCTCCAGCGGCAGGACGACGCCAATGTGCGGCATCAATACTTTGTGATCGCCAACCTGGCCGGTACGGGTAGTGGTGAAGGGCGTGCCCACATGAAGCGAGAGCTGATTGCCGAAAAAGTCGAAGTCGACCCATGTCTCGGTACTGCGGCCTTCGGTGCAGCCCAACACATCTCGATAAAAAGTCCGCGCCTGTTCCAGGTCGCAAACATGGTATGCAGCGTGAAAAGGTCTGTTCATGCGATGTCCCCAAGTGAAGGAGCGCTCAGGGTAAACAGACCGTGCGGCGGGGCATAACGACTTCGCCTTGTTCTGAGCGAAAGGAAAACTTATGGATGTACGGTTTCTGAAAAGTCTGGTGGCGGTGGTTGAGGCCGGTTCGATTGCGGCAGCGGCACGGCGCGAGAGTCGCACTGCGGCGGCTATCAGTCAGCGCGTCCAGGCGCTCGAGAGATTGCTGGGTTGCACGTTACTGCTGCGTACCGCGCACGCTGCCCGGCCCTCGGACCAGTGCCTGCTGATTCTGCCGAAGATCAGGGCGATCATCGAATTGGCCCAGGATCTACAGAGCGATCTGCATCCCGATGGGGTGGCCGGTGAACTGACAATCGGTGCAATTTCCACAGCGCTGACCGGCGTGTTACCCACCTTGATCGAACGATTGGCGCTTACAGCACCTGATTTGAAGCTGAAGATCACCCCGGGTGACTCGAAAAGTCTTTACGAGAAGGTGCTTGCAGGGGAGTTGGACGCAGCGATTCTGGTCAGGCCTCCATTCCAGCCGCCCAAGGCATTGGCCTTGGTCGTGCTCAAGGTAGAGCCGCTGATTCTGGTGGCTCCAGCCGCGTACGCCGGGCAGTCGCTGGAAACGCTGTTGCGCGTTCATCCGTTCATTCGTTATGACGCACGCTCGTGGGGTGGGCAGATTGCTCAGCGCTACCTCGATGAACAGGCCATCGAGCCCAACGTGCTGTGCGAACTGGATGCGCTGGAAACGATCGTCATGCTGGTCGCGCAGGGGATGGGGGTATCGCTGGTGCCGCAGTGGGCCGGGATGAGGCTGGAAGGGATGTACGTTTTACCGGTCGAGGACGGTCAGCGTCATGCGCGCGAGTTGGTGGTGATGCATGGCTCGACGCCGCACCGCCCATTGGCGATGCGACATCTGCTTGATTTGCTGTGCGCTCCGTCGTGAAGGGCTTCACGACGGCGCTGCGGTGATACATCAGTGTGCGGGTTCAGCCACGGACGTCGGCTCGTCACGGGTGGCATGCTTGACCAGTTTACCGATGGTCAGGCCCTGCAACAGGATCGACGACAGCACCACGATGTAGGTGATGCTCAGCAGCAGATCGCGCTCCGGGCCCAGCGGCAGGGCCAGCGCCAGTGCCACCGAGACCCCCCCGCGCAAACCACCCCAGGTCAGGATGCGGATGGTGCCGCGCGGCACCGTGCGCCAGCGCCGCAGCAGGACAATGGCCGGGGCCACGGTGAGCAGGCGCGACAGCAGGATCGCCAGCGCCAGCAAACTGGCCGCCGCCACGTGCGCCCAGTTGAACGGCAGCAGCAACAGCTCCATGCCGATCAGTGCGAACAGCAGCGCATTGAGCATGTCATCGAGCAGCTCCCAGAAGCCGTCAAGGTACTTGCGGGTCATGTCGTTCATCGCCAGGTTGCGCCCCAGGTTGCCGATGATCAGACCGGCCACCACCATCGCAATCGGTGCGGAAACGTGCAGCTCGGTGGCCATCGCCGAACCGCCGATCACTAGCGCGAGAGTCAGCATCACCGTGATCTGATGCTGCTGGACGCTTTTGATCATCCGGTACACCCCATAACCGATCAGCCCGCCGAACAGTACGCCGCCAAGGGCCTCGTGCACGAACAGCATGGCCGTGGCGCTGAGGGTCGGCGTCTCGCCCAGTTGGGCGATGCCCAGCAACACGGTAAACACCACCACCGCAGTGCCGTCATTGAACAGCGACTCGCCGACGATGGTGGTTTTCAGCGGCTTGGAGGCATTGGCGGTACGCAGTACGCCGAGCACTGCGATCGGGTCTGTAGGCGAAATCAGCGCGCCGAACAGCAGGCAGTAGAGGAAGCTCACGTGCCAGCCGAACAGGGCAAAAATGTAATAGGCGAGGCTGCCGATCACGGCGGTGGCAATCAGCACGCCGAACGTTGCCAGCAGGCCGATCGGCCAGCGGTAGCTGCGCAGGTCGTTGAGGTTGACGTGCAGGGCGCCGGCGAACAGCAGGAACGACAGCATCCAGTTCATCAGCAGATCGCCGAAGTCGATCTGGCCGATCAGTTGTTGCACGCGTTCTTCCAGGCCGGGATAGCCGAGCACGCTCAGGCCTTGCAGCAACAGGGAAAACATCAGCGCGGTGACCATCACGCCGATGGTCGGCGGCAGGCCGATGAAGCGGTAATTGACGAAGGTGAGGAGGGTGGTGAGGCAGATAAAAGCGGCGACAAGTTCTAGCATCCGGGCTCCATTGGATGGGGGTGGAAAGACAGCGCCCCGATTCTTCGGTGCAAAGGTTGGATGGGCTGTTTCGGGGTGGGGACACAATCATGCCCCCTCGGTTGGTCAGCCGCAGACATTGGTGTAGGGTCAACAAGAAAATCAAGGAGTGGGACGTGGCGGCGACAGTTCTGGTGTTAATGGCGGCGCTGTTGCATGCGACGTGGAATACCCTGATCAAGTTCAGTGCCGAACGGCTGCTGGTGGTGGCGTGCATGGACACGGTGGCGCTGCTGTTCGTGGCGCTGGCGTTGCCCTTCATCAGTCTGCCGCCGCTGGACATCTGGCCGTGGATTCTGGCTTCCGCGGCGTTCGAATTGCTGTATCGCTATCTGCTGATTCAAGCCTATCGGGTCGGCGACCTCGGGTTGGTCTATCCGCTGATGCGTGGCTTGTCGCCGCTGGTGGTGCTGGCGCTGACCCTGATCTTCGCCGGCGAAGTGCTCACTGCGCAGCAGATCTTCGGGATCATGCTGATTCCGCTGGGCATGGCCTGCCTGCTCTGGCAGGGCGGTGGCGGCAAACATCTGCCGTGGTCGATGCTACCCGTGGTGGCGCTGATCGGCTTGTGCATCGGTTGTTACACCTACATTGACGGTCAGGCCTTGCGGCGCTGGTCGCATCCACTGGATTACCTGGTCTGGGTCACGCTGCTCAGCGCCTGGCCGTTTCCGTTGCTGGCATGGGTCGCCAAACGCCCGGCGTTTATGGTGTTCTGGCGCGAGCAGTGGAAGCTGGGTCTGGCGGTCGGGTTCTGCGTGTTGCTCAGCTACGCTCTGGTGCTGTGGGCGATGCAGTTGGGCTCGATTGCCGAAGCGGCGGCATTGCGTGAGATCAGCGTGATTCTGGTGGTGCTGTTCGGCATGCGGTACTTGAAAGAACCTTTCGGCAGGCCGCGGCTCTTAGCCTGTGGGCTGGTGCTGATCGGCATGCTGGTGATGAAGTTCTGACCGCCCGCCATTTCCAACACTCGAAAAAAGGACGGCGTTATGACGGTGGCTCTGTGGTGTGTATTGATCGCGATTTTCCTGCCGTATGTGTGCACGATCGTGGCCAAGGTCTCAGGCGGTTTCAGGCTCAGTGACAATCATGATCCTCGGGATTTTCTCGATAGCGTGGGCGGCGTCGCCCGACGGGCGCATGCGGCGCAGTTGAACAGCTTCGAGGTGATGCCGGCATTTGCTGCCGCAGTGATTGTTGCGCATCTTGTGGGCACGGCGCAGCTGGTGACAGTGAATGTGCTGGCGGTGCTGTTTATCACCAGTCGCCTGCTGTACATCATCTGCTACCTGGCGGATTGGGCGATCTTGCGGTCGCTGGTGTGGTTTGTCGGGATGGGGCTCATTGCTGCGTTCTTCTTTGTGTCGGTCTGAATCTCGGGTGTTGCTGCCGGCCTCTTCGCGAGCAAGCCAGCTCCCACAGGTATCAATGGCGAGCACAAATCCTGTGTACACCAAAGAACCCTGTGGGAGCGGGCTTGCCCGCGAAGGCGGTAGCTCTGGCGCCGAGGCGCTTAAGGCTTGTCCTTAACCGTATCGGCCACCTGCGGTACTTGCGGCAACGCCGCACCCTTAGGCCAGAGCATCCAGATCTGCCCCTGCTGCTTCATGTCCCCGGCCAGTTGCCCGGCAGCATCGCCGGTGCCCCAGAACAGATCCGCACGCACCTCGCCGGCAATCGCGCCACCGGTGTCCTGCGCCGCGACCGGGCGAACCAAAGCGCTGCCGTCCGGACGGGTGGTCGACAGCCACAGCAGGCTGCCCAACGGAATCACCTTGCGATCCACCGCTGCGCTGTAGCCGGCGGTCAGCGGCACATTGAGCGAGCCGCGTGGGCCTTCGTTGCTGTCCGGGTTGCGGGTGAAGAACACATAGCTCGGGTTGCTGCCCAGCAGTTCCGGGATGCGCGACGGATTGGCCTTGGCCCAGTTGCTGATCGCGCCCATGGTCACGTCTTCTTTCTTCAACTCGCCCTGTTCCACCAGCCAGCGCCCGATCGGCCGGTACGGGTGGCCGTTCTGGTCGGCGTAGGCGATGCGCAGTTGTTTGCCATCCGGCGTCTGAATCCGCCCGGAACCCTGAATCTGCAAAAACTGCAGGTTCATCGGATCGGTCAGGTACGCCACTACCGGCGCTTTGACGCCTTTGGACTCGATGGTCGCCGCGTCGTCATACGGCTTGAGCACTCGGCCTTCGAGACGGCCACGCAGGCGTTTGCCCTTGAGCTCCGGGTAAATGCTGTCCAGCGAGACGATGATCATGTCTTCCGGCACGCCGTACACCGGCACGTTCGCCACCTCGGTGGGCGTCATGCTGCCGGGGTAGACCGGTTCGTAGTAACCGGTGATCAGACCGTTGGGGTTGTCATGCTCGGCGCGCAGTCCGAACACGTCGAGGTTCTGCTTGAGGAACGCGCGAATCTCGTTGGCGCTTTGCGGCACGTTGGCGGCTGCCGCGCAGGTGCCGCCCCAGACCGGATCAGCCTTGAGTCGGGTGCAGGCGCTGCGCCATGAACCGAAACCGGCGACCAGATCGCTGTCGGACACCGCCGGCAAGGCTTCCCAAGTGGCGCTGGAATAAGTGGCCAAGGCATGGGTTTTCGGTTTGGCAGTGTCGCCACCGGTGCAGCCGGCAAGGATTGCCAGCAGTGGCAGGGTTGCGATCAGTGGGTGACGCCAGGCCTTGAAACGGCTGTTCATGGAGTGATTCCTGTGCCGGTTGCCCAAGTGCTCCATGCGCTCCGGCAACCCGTATTTTTAATAGGGCTATTGGTGTTTGTCGGCGACGCGAGGATACTGGCCGCCGAATTCCGTGACCTGAAGCCACCATGACTCTTAAAAGAATTTCTGTTGTATTGCTGGCCTGTCTGACCTTGTCCGCCTGTGGCGGCGTCGATCCGAATTCTCCGCTGGGGCAACGCAAGGCGATCTTCAAGCAGATGCTCAAGACCGGCGAAGACCTGGGCGGCATGTTGCGCGGACGCATTCCGTTCGACGGGCCGAAATTCGCCGAAGGCGCGGTCAAACTCGATGCGTTGTCCCATGAACCGTGGAAGCATTTCCCGCAGGTGCGCGAAGAGGATCACACCAGCGCCAAAGACGATGTCTGGCTGCGTCAGGCCCGCTTTCAGGAATTGGCCCGCAACCTTGAAGCGGCCACCGGTGAACTGGTGATCGCCAGCAAGGTTCAGCCGTACAAGGCCAGTAACCTCGGGCCAGCGGTGCAGAAAGTTGAGGATGCCTGCAGCGCTTGCCATAAAGAGTTTCGGGATCATTGATTTCTGTTGTTTGAGCTGACGCCTTCGCGAGCAAGCCCGCTCCCACACTGGATCTGTGTCATTCACAAATCAAATGTGGGAGCGGGCTTGCTCGCGAAGAGGGCATCAAATTCCCCGCATTAACGGTTACTTGTCGATCTGGTCCAGCGCATCCTGCAGTTCCTTGCGCGACTCGGCGAGCTTATCCTTGCGCTTGTTGATCTTCTCCGGATCGCCTTTCTTCATCGCCTTGTCGAGATCCGCCTGACGCTTGCTCACTTCGTGCTTGGCTTCCAGCACCTTGTTTTCGCGTTCTTTCTTCAGGCCAGCATCGGTGCAGTTCTTCGTCACTTCATCCAGAGCGGTTTGCAGACCGGCCTGCTGATCGGTGTTGCCCCGGGATTTCGCCTGCTCGAGCTGATTGATGATGCCCTGCTTCTTCGCGGCGCAACCGGTCAGGCCCGGTGCATCTTCGTCAGCCATCACAGGCGCGGCCAGAACGCCACAGAGAGTCAGCAAGGCAAGCGGTGCAAAAAATTTCATAAAAGCTCCATGTGCAAAGGCAGTCGGGTCGGGGGCACTGCGCTGTTTGAGCGTCTGACGGCCCTTGGGTTCCCGGCTGCCGGGGGATTGCGTGATCAGAAACCGTCGATTCCGGCGGCGCGTAATGTGTCACTCAGGGCCAGCACCTGCGGGTCGCGGAAGAATGCGCTCAATTGCGCCGCGCGGCCCGGGCCGATTCCGGCTTCTGCCTGCCATTGTTCGGTGTCGCGTTGTGCCAGCGCCTGCCACGAGTCGGCCAGTTGTGCCTGCCCCGTCGGCGGTAAACCCAATGCTTTGAGCCACTGGGTGAACGGCCGTTGGCGGGCGCTGTGAAAACTGTTGATCAGACGTGTGCTGCTGCGATCGCCGAAGCCGGCAATGTTAGCAAGCTCTGGCTCGTCGAGGGTCAACCAATCCAGCAGGTTGTTCAGGCGGCCTGTTTCCAGAAGTTTCTCCCAGGTGCCGCGCCCGACATTCTGCAGCGCCAGCCCCTGCTTGCCACTGAGCCAGGTCAGGCGCGCGAGAAACTGGCTTTCGCAACCGGGTGTCGGTTGCCAGCAGCTCAGGGCGTGGAAATCGCCCGTGTCGGGAATGTCGAGGGCGGCCCGTTCGGTGGTGCGCAACACCACACTGTCGAGTCGTGGAATCGTCAACCCGGCCAGGCTGATTGCCACTTGATCGCCGGGGCGGATATCCAGCGCCTGCCAGCGCTTGAGTGAACCGGCACTGACGCGTCTGATCTCGCGGTCATCGAGCATCACCGGCGACAACTCCAATACCGGGGTGATGCGTCCGCTGCGGCCGACTTTGAAATTCACTTTGCGCACCTCGGCCAGCGCTCGGGAAAACGGGTATTTCCAGGCGACGGCCCAGTAGGGCGCGCTCGCCTGCCAGCGCTCAGCCGGTGGGCGCTGGCTCTGGCGCAAGACAATGCCGTCGGTGGCGAAGGGCAGGGGCGATCGATACCAGTGCTCACGCCACTGCTGCGCCTCTTCAAGGTTGGCGATGACCTGACTGAATGGCGCTGTCGTGGCGAAGCCCAGCGTCGCTAGCGTCGATATTCTTTCAGGCAGATTCGCCGGGCCCTGCGGCCAGTCCCAGACGAACAAACCGATCCCGGACGCCTGTTCTGCGCTCAAGATTTTACGGCTCATCAGCCCGGCAACGGTGGCGCGGGCGTTGACGCTGCCGGCGCTGGCTTGCACATGCTGATTCAGGCGCCAATAGAGCTCGCCCTGCACCAGCAGGTCCAGCGGTTGGGTCAGTTGTTGCGGAATGGCAGCGATCTTTTGCGCCGACGCTGTCCAGTCCTGACCGCTGATCCCGTCGCCGCGACTGATCGCCTGCTGCAACAGGCCGCGACGGTAAATCAGCGTGACCGCTACACCATCGACCTTGGGTTGTACCCAGACATCCTGCCGATCCTTTAACCATGCTTGAACGGCGGCGGCTTGGTGAAGCTTGTCCAGACCGGTGTGGGCGATTGGATGCGCGACGGAGCCAGACGCGCTGCGCAACGGTTCGGGCGCTGGGGGCTGCTGGAAGCACTGGCGCCACTCGATGAGGCGCAGGCGCGATTGATCGTAGAGTTCGTCGGCAATCAGCGAGCGGCCTTCGCGGTGATAGGCGTCGTCCCATTGGTCGATCTGCTGTTGCAGAGCCGAGATTTCAACTTGCGCTTTGCCGAATGGCCAGTCTGGGCAGGCTGCATGGGCGATCAGAGGGGTGAAGCTCAGCAAAAGAACTGAAAACAGGCGCAGCGTGGCAAGCATTTTGAGCGTCCTTGCTCGGGGGGAATGCTTTAAGGCTAGGCGAGGATTCAGAGAGGCACCGGGTGGGTGTTTTGCATCGTGTTTCCGTGCCCATACAGGGGGCGCATGGGCCGGCCTCTTCGCGGGCAAGCCCGCTCCCACAGGGTTCTTTATAGATATTGGAAGGGTATCTCAGGCATGAAAAAGCCCCGCACGACGCGAACCGTGCGGGGCTTTTTTTGCAGCCGGGGAGGGCTTACAGACCAGCAGCGGAACGCAGAGCGTCGGCGCGGTCGGTTTTTTCCCAGGTGAAGGTGGAGAAGGTGTCTTCGCCAACCGTCTTGGTCTGCGGAGCACGACCGAAGTGGCCGTAGGCTGCAGTTTCCTGGTACATCGGGTGCAGCAGATCCAGCATGGTGGTGATTGCGTATGGACGCAGGTCGAACACTTCACGCACCAGTTTGATGATCTTGTCATCGCTGATCTTGCCGGTACCGAAGGTGTTCAGCGAGATCGAAGTCGGCTGAGCGACACCGATGGCGTAGGACACCTGAATCTCGCAACGCTCGGCCAGGCCGGCGGCGACGATGTTCTTGGCAACATAACGGCCAGCGTAGGCAGCCGAACGGTCAACCTTCGATGGATCTTTACCGGAGAACGCGCCACCGCCGTGACGGGCCATGCCGCCGTAGCTGTCGACGATGATCTTGCGACCGGTCAGACCGCAGTCACCTACCGGGCCGCCAATGATGAACTGGCCGGTCGGGTTGATGTGGAACTGGGTGTCTTTGCTCAGCAGTTCTGCAGGCAGCACGTGCTTGACGATCAGCTCCATCACGCCTTCGCGCAGGTCTTTGTAGGACACTTCAGGGTTGTGCTGGGTCGACAGAACAACGGCGTCGATACCGACCACCTTGCCGCCTTCGTAACGGCAAGTCACTTGCGATTTGGCGTCCGGACGCAGCCACGGCAGCAGACCCGATTTGCGGGCTTCGGCCTGGCGCTGCACCAGCTGGTGCGAGAAGGTGATCGGCGCTGGCATCAGCACGTCGGTTTCGTTGCTGGCGTAGCCGAACATCAGGCCCTGGTCGCCAGCGCCCTGATCTTCAGGCTTGGCACGGTCAACACCCTGGTTGATGTCAGGGGACTGCTTGCCGATGATGTTCATCACGCCGCAGGTCGCGCCGTCGAAGCCGACTTCGGAACTGGTGTAGCCGATGTCGCAGATCACGTCACGAACGATCTGCTCCAGGTCAACCCAGGCGCTGGTGGTCACTTCACCGGCCACGATGGCAACGCCAGTCTTGACCAGGGTTTCCACGGCAACGCGTGCGTGTTTGTCCTGGGCGATAATGGCGTCCAGCACCGCATCGGAAATCTGGTCGGCGATTTTGTCCGGATGTCCTTCAGACACGGACTCGGAGGTGAAGAGGGAGTATTCGCTCATCTCGATGTTTTCCTGAATTTACCGATGGTGAGTGTCGCCAGCCGGTCGCTGAAAGTGGCGAACCTGGATCTGGAAACCATTACGTAAGCCTACATAGAGGCTGTCCCCGGGAACGAGTCCCGCAGCGGTGGCCCAACGGGCCAAATCGTCCTGTTCAAACCCCAACCACAGATCACCGCAGGCCTCCCTGGCCCAACTCTGGTTGTGGCTACATAACTCTGTCACGAGCAGGCTACCGCCCGGTTGCAGCAGGCCGGCCATGTGCTTGAGCGCTTCGGCCGGCGCGGCGAAATGGTGCAACACCATGTTCAGTACCACGCAATCGGCCTGAAGGCTGGTGCCATTCAATGCATCGGCCAATTGCAGGCTGACGTTAGCCAGCCGTTCACGTTCACATACCTGACGCGCCAGTTCGAGCATCGCCGGGCTGTTGTCCAGCGCGGTTACAGTGCCGAAGCGGCGGGCCAGTTCCGGCAGGAAAGCACCATCGCCGGGGCCGACTTCAATGGCCGTGGCAGCACCATTGAAGTTCAGTTTGTCGAGCAGGGCCAGCACACTGTCACGGTACTGCGGCAGGCCTGCGATCAAGTCTTGCTGGGCGCGGAATTTCTCCGCAACCCGGGTGAAGAAGTCCTGACTGGCGGCTTCACGTTGTCCGTGGACCTGAGCGATGCGTGCCTGCACGTCCTCCGGCAGCGCCAGATTGTCGACTTCTTCTAACAATGCGGCGTGCAACTTGCCGCCCAGCAATTCGGTGTGGGGCAGGGCGCGGCGATAGAAAATCGCGTTGCCTTCGCGGCGTGTCGCCACCAGGTCGGCCTGGGCCAGCACCTTGAGGTGGTGGCTCATGCCGGACTGACCGATACCGAAAATCTGCGCCAGCTCCAGTACGCCGAACGAGTCGTTGGCCAGCGCGCGCAATACATTCAGACGCAGCGGATCGCCACCGGCCTTGCACAGGGCCGCCAGCTCGTCGCAATCGTCATGGCGAATGGAAGGCACGCGTAAGTTCATGGGGCAGCAGTCTAGTGACGGTGGGATATCGCTGCAAGGGCAATATCAAAAAGTTTTGATATTGCTCGATAGATGGCACTTCTCACTGGCTGGTTAACTCTACAAACGAACAGCGGAAAGGTTTCACCAGACGAAACCGCCGTCCAGCACGGGAAAAACGCCCTCGGATGACTATCTGTCATTGCCCCGAGGCGCTCCGGTGAGGGAAAATGCCCTCCTTTTTTCCGTTTCAATCTATTCACACCCAGGAGATCAGCGATGCCTAGCCGTCGTGAGCGTGCCAACGCCATTCGTGCCCTCAGCATGGATGCCGTGCAAAAAGCCAACAGCGGCCATCCCGGTGCCCCTATGGGTATGGCAGATATCGCCGAAGTACTTTGGCGCGACTACCTCAAGCACAACCCGAGCAACCCGTCGTTCGCCGACCGTGACCGCTTCGTGCTGTCCAACGGCCACGGCTCGATGTTGATCTACTCGCTGCTGCACCTGACCGGTTACGACCTGTCGATCGACGACCTCAAGCAGTTCCGTCAACTGCACAGCCGCACCCCGGGTCACCCGGAATTCGGTTATACCCCGGGCGTCGAGACCACCACCGGCCCGCTGGGTCAGGGGCTGGCCAACGCCGTCGGTTTCGCCCTGGCGGAAAAAGTCCTGGGCGCGCAGTTCAACCGTCCTGGCCACAACATCGTTGATCACCACACCTACGTGTTCCTCGGTGATGGCTGCATGATGGAAGGCATTTCCCACGAAGTCGCTTCCCTGGCCGGTACGCTGGGCCTGAGCAAGCTGATCGCCTTCTACGATGACAACGGCATCTCCATCGACGGTGAAGTCGAAGGCTGGTTCACCGATGACACCCCGAAGCGTTTCGAATCCTACAACTGGCAGGTGATCCGCAACGTCGACGGTCACGATCCGGAAGAGATCAAGACCGCCATCGAAACCGCGCGCAAGAGCCCGCTGCCGACCCTGATCTGCTGCAAGACCACCATCGGTTTCGGTTCGCCGAACAAGCAGGGCAAGGAAGACTGCCACGGCGCCCCACTGGGTGACGCGGAAATCGCTCTGACCCGTCAGGCGCTGAACTGGAACTACGGCCCGTTCGAAATCCCTGCAGACATTTATGCCGAGTGGGATGCCAAGGAAAAAGGTCGCGCTGCCGAAGCCGAGTGGGATCAGCGTTTCGCTGCCTACTCCGCGGCGTTCCCGACCGAAGCCAACGAGCTGATCCGTCGTCTGAGCGGCGAACTGCCGGCTGACTTCGCGGAAAAAGCCTCGGCCTACATCGCTGAAGTGGCGGCCAAAGGCGAAACCATCGCCAGCCGTAAAGCCAGCCAGAACACCCTGAACGCGTTCGGCCCGCTGCTGCCGGAACTGCTCGGCGGTTCGGCTGACCTGGCCGGTTCCAACCTGACCCTGTGGAAAGGTTGCAAAGGCGTCAGCGCTGAAGACGCCAGCGGCAACTACATGTACTACGGCGTGCGCGAATTCGGCATGACCGCGATCATGAACGGCGTGTCCCTGCACGGCGGCCTGGTGCCTTACGGCGCGACCTTCCTGATGTTCATGGAATATGCGCGCAACGCGGTACGCATGTCGGCGCTGATGAAGAAGCGTGTGATCCACGTCTACACCCACGACTCCATCGGTCTGGGCGAAGACGGCCCGACGCACCAGCCGATCGAGCAACTGACCAGCCTGCGCACCACGCCGAACCTCGACACCTGGCGTCCAGCCGATGCCGTTGAATCGGCAGTGGCCTGGAAAAATGCGCTGGAGCGTAAGGACGGCCCTTCGGCGCTGATCTTCTCGCGTCAGAACCTGCAGCACCAGGAACGCGATGCCGGCCAGATCGCCGACATCAGCCGCGGTGGTTACGTGTTGAAGGACTGCGCAGGCGAGCCTGAGCTGATCCTGATTGCGACCGGTTCGGAAGTCGGTCTGGCCGTTCAGGCCTTCGACAAACTGACCGGGCAGGGCCGCAAGGTGCGCGTGGTTTCCATGCCGTGCACCAGCGTGTTCGATGCGCAGGACGCCGGCTACAAGCAATCGGTTCTGCCGTTGCAGGTCAGCGCACGTATCGCGATCGAAGCGGCTCACGCCGACTTCTGGTTCAAGTATGTGGGTCTGGAAGGTCGCGTGATCGGCATGACCACCTACGGCGAATCGGCTCCGGCTTCGGCACTGTTCGAAGAGTTCGGCTTCACCCTGGACAACATCCTGGGTCAGGCTGAAGAGCTGCTGGAAGACTGATCCAGAAGTTGCGTCGTCTGGACTGACGCCTTCGCGAGCAAGCCCGCTCCCACTGGGGGATTTGTTGTGTGACACAAACAGTGTTCTCAACCCTGATCCAATGTGGGAGCGGGCTTGCTCGCGAAATCGTTGGTTCAGACACCACTGCAATAACGGAATCAAACGGTAATCGAGAACCCCATGCCTCACCCGCGTCCCTACAAAGTTGCACTCAACGGCTACGGCCGGATTGGTCGTTGCGTTTTGCGTGCGTTGTTCGAGCGTGGCGAGAAGGCCGGGTTTGAAATTGTCGCGATCAACGATCTGGCGGACATGGCCAGCATCGAATACCTGACACGCTTCGACTCCACCCACGGCCGCTTTCCCGGCGAAGTGCGAGTAGACGGCGATTGTCTGCATATTAATGGCGACTGCGTGAAGGTCCTGCGCAGTGCCACCCCCGAAGGCATTGACTGGGCGGCGCTGGGCGTCGACCTGGTGCTGGAGTGCTCCGGCGCTTACCACACCCGTGAAGACGGCCAGCGTTTCCTCGACGCCGGCGCGCCACGCGTGCTGTTCTCGCAACCGATGGCCAGCGAGGCGGATGTCGACGCCACCATCGTCTTCGGCGTCAATCAGGATTGCCTGACCGGCGATGAACTGCTGGTGTCCAACGCCTCCTGCACCACCAACTGCGGCGTGCCGCTGTTGCGTCTGCTGGACAAGGCGATCGGCCTGGATTACGTGTCGATCACCACGATTCACTCGGCGATGAACGATCAGCCGGTGATCGACGCCTATCACCACGAAGACCTGCGCCGCACCCGTTCGGCGTTCCAGTCGGTGATCCCGGTGTCCACTGGTCTGGCACGTGGCATCGAGCGCCTGCTGCCGGAACTTGCCGGGCGAATTCAGGCCAAAGCCGTACGCGTGCCGACGGTCAACGTGTCCTGCCTCGACATCACGATGCAGACCGCCACCGCGACCGATGCCAACGAGGTCAACCGGATCCTGCGCGAAGCCGCCACCAGCGGCCCACTCAAAGGCCTGTTGGCCTACACCGAGTTGCCGCACGCCAGCTGTGATTTCAACCATGACCCACATTCGGCCATCGTCGATGCCAGTCAGACCCGTGTTTCCGGCCCCAAACTGGTGAACATCCTGGCCTGGTTCGACAACGAATGGGGTTTTGCCAACCGAATGCTGGACGTTGCAGACCACTATCTGCAAACAGCGATTTCAAAAAAACCTGCTCTCTAAGAACAGCTACTCAGGAAGTGCGACCCATGACCGTGTTGAAGATGTCCGACCTCGATCTGCAAGGTAAGCGCGTATTGATTCGCGAAGACCTCAACGTCCCAGTCAAGGACGGTGTTGTCACCAGCGATGCGCGTATCCTGGCTTCGCTGCCGACCATCAAGCTGGCCCTGGAAAAAGGTGCGGCGGTGATGGTGTGCTCACACCTGGGCCGTCCGACCGAAGGCGAGTTCTCCGCCGAGAACAGCCTCAAGCCAGTCGCTGACTACCTGAGCAAGGCCCTGGGCCGCGACGTGCCGCTGGTGGCCGATTACCTGGGCGGCGTTGACGTCAAGGCCGGCGACATCGTGCTGTTCGAAAACGTGCGCTTCAACAAGGGCGAGAAAAAGAACGCTGACGAGCTGGCCCAGCAATACGCCGCCCTGTGCGACGTGTTCGTGATGGACGCCTTCGGCACCGCGCACCGCGCAGAGGGTTCGACCCACGGCGTGGCCAAGTTCGCCAAAGTCGCCGCTGCCGGCCCGTTGCTGGCCGCTGAGCTGGACGCACTGGGCAAGGCGCTGGGCGCACCGGCCAAGCCAATGGCTGCGATCGTTGCCGGCTCCAAGGTGTCGACCAAACTCGACGTACTCAACAGCCTGAGCCAGATCTGCGATCAACTGATCGTCGGTGGCGGCATCGCCAACACTTTCCTGGCTGCCGCCGGTCACCCGGTCGGCAAGTCGCTGTACGAGCCGGACCTGCTGGACACCGCGCGTGCCATCGCCGCCAAGGTCAGTGTGCCGCTGCCGGTGGACGTGGTGGTTGCCAAGGAATTCGCTGAAAGCGCCGAAGCCACCGTCAAGCTGATTGCTGACGTTGCCGCTGACGACATGATTCTGGACATCGGCCCGCAAACCGCGGCCAACTTCGCCGAACTGCTGAAATCGTCGAAAACCATTCTGTGGAACGGCCCGGTCGGCGTGTTTGAATTCGACCAGTTCGGCAACGGCACCAAGGTGCTGGCCCAGGCCATCGCTGACAGCGCCGCGTTCTCCATTGCCGGCGGTGGCGACACCCTGGCGGCCATCGATAAATATGGCGTGGCCGAGCAAATCTCCTACATTTCCACCGGTGGCGGCGCGTTCCTCGAATTCGTCGAAGGCAAGGTGCTGCCGGCCGTTGAAGTCCTGGAAAGTCGGGCCAAGGCCTGAGGCCGCCCGTTTGGCCAGGCAAAGGAGTGTTCAGATGGTCAAGTCGTTAGCGCTGTTGTTGCTGACCGGTACGCTGGCGGCCTGCGGGAGTAACCCGAAGGCCGAGGCGACACCTGCGCCGGATGCGGCACAGAAAGGCTGCTACCAGGCCGACTGGCAGGCCGAAACCAACCCGGTGCTGAACAAGCGCTCGGGGCCGGACGGTCTGGACAAATACGAGACGCAAACCCCGGCCAAGGAACATGGTTGTCCTTGACCGGTCTGACTCTTAACTCAGGGCTGGCGGCGTTGGCTGTCAGTCGAGGAACACGGATGAAAGGCTTGATCGCCATTGCGGCGTTGGCATTGTTGGGCGGTTGCGCGCAGTTGAACCTGTTTCAGTCGTCTGCACCTGCGGACAGCTGGACCACCTGGACCTGCGACAGCCAGGCCAAAGTGCTATGGCGCTACGCCAATGCCGGCCAGAAGGAAGTCGATGTTCGGCTGGGTGGCGGTGATCAGGTCTATCGCCTGAAAGAAGAGCCGGGCGCCTCGGGCGTGCTGTACAGCGACGGCATGCTGGCGTTTCACGTCAAGGGTGACGAAGGCCTGGTGTACTGGGTCGCCACCAATGACCTGATTGGCCGCGGCTGCAAGGCCGAGTAAGACGATTGAATTGATTCACATAGATCCAAAATGTGGGAGCGGGCTTGCTCGCGAAGGCGGTGGATCAGCTTGCATCAATGTTGAATGTAAATCCGCATTCGCGAGCAAGTCGAATCGTCGCACCGCCGCTCCCACAGGGTTCTCTGTTGTTCACAAGATTTTGGTAACACCGAATCACCAGACCGGGCTTCGACCCCCGATCTGCAATCACTTGAATAGCCGCCGCCGCTCCGGCAGGCTGGCACGATTAACGACCCTCAACCGGGAGAGACACACACAATGGCACTTATCAGCATGCGCCAGATGCTGGACCACGCAGCCGAGTTCGGCTACGGCGTTCCAGCCTTCAACGTCAACAACCTTGAGCAGATGCGCGCCATCATGGAAGCCGCTGACAAGACTGACTCCCCGGTGATCGTCCAGGCTTCGGCCGGCGCTCGCAAATACGCCGGCGCGCCATTCCTGCGTCACCTGATCCTGGCCGCGATCGAAGAATTCCCGCACATCCCGGTGTGCATGCACCAGGACCACGGCACCAGCCCTGACGTCTGCCAGCGCTCCATCCAGCTGGGCTTCAGCTCGGTGATGATGGACGGCTCCCTGGGCGAAGACGGCAAGACTCCGACCGACTACGAATACAACGTCCGCGTTACCCAACAAACCGTCGCCATGGCTCACGCCTGCGGCGTTTCGGTAGAAGGCGAGCTGGGCTGCCTGGGTTCGCTGGAAACCGGTATGGCCGGTGAAGAAGACGGCATCGGCGCTGAAGGCGTTCTGGATCACAGCCAGATGCTGACCGACCCGGAAGAAGCCGCTGACTTCGTCAAGAAGACCCAGGTCGATGCCTTGGCCATCGCCATCGGCACCAGCCACGGCGCCTACAAGTTCACCAAGCCACCTACCGGTGACGTACTGGCGATCGACCGCATCAAGGAAATCCACAAGCGCATCCCGAACACCCACCTGGTGATGCACGGTTCCTCGTCGGTGCCACAAGAGTGGCTGGCGATCATCAACCAGTACGGCGGCGACATCAAAGAAACCTACGGCGTACCGGTTGAAGAAATCGTCGAAGGCATCAAGTACGGCGTGCGCAAGGTCAACATCGACACCGACCTGCGCCTGGCATCCACCGGCGCAATGCGTCGCCTGATGGCCACCAATCCGAGCGAATTCGACCCACGTAAATTCTTCGGCGCAACCGTGACGGCGATGCGTGATGTGTGTATCGCTCGTTATGAAGCGTTCGGTACTGCCGGTAATGCTTCGAAGATCAAGCCGATCTCGTTGGAAGCGATGTTCCAGCGTTATCTGAAGGGTGAGTTGAACGCCAAGGTGAACTAAGTCCGGGCGTTGAGCTGCTTTTATGAGAAACCCGCCGAGAGGCGGGTTTTTTGTGGTCGATGATTTTTTGCGTAATCCCTCTATCCAAAGGTTCGGGAAAATGGTGCTGCTGACTGCTCAATGGCAGTAATCACATGAGCTGCTTGCTCCCGATACTGGGAGTAGCGCTTAAGTACTGTTTCTACTGCGTTGAGCAAGTTCTGAATGCGCTCCCTCGGCCGCTCGATCTCACAGGTGTGTGCGAACTCCAGGAGTCCTTGCCGTGAGGCAAACATTGACTTGTTTCCGACCAGATCCAGCGCTAGAACATCTTCCGGGATATAGGCGGTGGTGTTGACGATGTCGTACGCCGGAGAGAGGTGCGCATCACGTTTTGTCGGGTCGGAATAGAGCAAGCCGAAGTTTTTCAAATGAGCGTCGCCATTCCCGACAATGCAACTTAGGGCGACGCTATCGAAGAGCTGATCAAGAGAGCTGCGCAGATTTTTTGCCGGGCAGAACAGACGAATCGCCTTGGCGATAGCTGCATAACTCTTGCTGTACTTCTGGCTTGCCGATAACCCCATCAATACCGCCATGTCTTCAAACCCGAGCGGGTTGAGCTGATCGTCGCGGTCAAAGCGACGCATGACAAACAGCTGGGCATTATCGGAAAGGTAAAACGGTGGAACGGGAATGCCAGCTTCTTTGGCAATGGACATGCAAATGAACTCGTTGATCGCCAGGCCGGGAAATTCGTCGCGGCCACTTTTGATGATCAGATCCGAGGTCTTCGATGTTACTCGTGGCTGGGCGGTTTCTTGTCGTTCAGGCACCAATACCTTGGGTTGAACGCCAGAAATCCCCGCTCGCAGGATGTAGCGGTCAAGCATGTCAGCGAAGATATCTTCGGTGCCATCCCAAGTCAGGATTTCTTCAAGTTTTTCGCCCGGAAATTGTTGCTCCTCCAGCAGGGCGTCTACTGTTTCAGATCGTACCTGAACCCGGCCAATGGGCGAGGTGCTGCCGGTCAGTGCCAGCAACAACATCGGGTCGACATTCACAGTCTTGGCCAAGCGATTACGTAGTTGTTCCAGCACGTAGCCTTCTGGCAGGTTCATCTGAAAAACAGGGTGAAGCTCGAGCCGTCGGAATTCTTCATGCCTGACTGGCATCGACAAGCTGATGGCCATCTCGGGTAACGCATCTTCGTGATAACGGAAGGTGTAGTTCCCGGTATCGCTGAAAAGCCTGCCGCTAGCCCCTTCAGGTGTACTCACTTTGAGCGAGGTCATTTTCATTCAAACAAGTCCCCTAGCTCTTCAAGTGTCGGCATTGCTGCTGGAATGACAGCGAGTTCACAATCCAGAGCACCTAACACTCGCGCATAGGCGACGATCCCGACGGACAGGGTGCCTTTCTCTACGGCGATGACTTTGTTGCGCGTCAGGCTCGCAAGTTCGGCAAGCTGTGCTTGCGTCAGGCCGCGGCTCAGGCGTCTTTCGCGAATCTGGGTGCCTAGTCGGCTGATTAACAAGGTGTGATCCATGTTCTATTACCGCTACATTTGTCGTTGAATGTAGCGTATACGGGACATTTTATCCATGTGGGTTATTTGTCGCCCCCACCGGGTGGGGCACGGTTCCCTTTGGTTGCTATCTGAATAGCCAAGCGCTCATCCACCAATCGACGGCGACATTAAAGAAACCTACGGCGTACCGGTTGAAGAAATCGTCGAAGACATCAAGTACGGCGTGCGCAAGGTCAACATCGACACCGACCTGCGCCTGGCATCCACTGGCGCAATGCGTCGCCTGATGGCCACCAACCCGAGCGAATTCGACCCATGTAAATTCTTCGGTGTGACCGTGACGGCGATGCGTGATGTGTGTATCGCTCGTTATGAAGCGTTCGGTACTGCCGGTAATGCTTCGAAGATCAAGCCGATTTCGTTGGAAGCGATGTTCCAGCGTTATCTGAAGGGTGAGTTGAACGCCAAGGTGAACTAAGCCTGGGCGTTTGATCGCGTAAATGAAAAACCCGCCGAGTGGCGGGTTTTTTTGTGTGAGTTTTTCATTGTGAACAAGTTAACGGCTGGCGGCTAAAAATGTCGTTAAAAAAGATTTTTAAATTTTCTCTCGATAAGCCCGATATGTGTGACATTTTCCCCGCACGAGATGTGGTCGAATGCATAGTTATTTTTGAGGAAAAAATAAATTTCGTTAACGACTGCATAAGTTGTTTTGCTTATTTCGAAATCGTATAAAGAGCTGTCATTTCTGACAGGTGATTTAAAATTCATTGCAGCCTATCGTCTCAATGCAATCAGAGAGGAAGTAACGATAAATATATTTATCCCTTCCTTTCCTGATTTTGTTCCTTCTATGTAATGGAGAGATTGATATGTCAAGCATTGATGTCCGTGAGAAATTTAAAAAGCATGAGCTCAGTGGCGAGGTCAGCTGTATCTTGTATGGCAAGGATGGCGAAAGTGGCGAAGATAAAGCTGAGTATAAATCTACCCATCTTTATGGAGATTACTCTGACAACGTTTATGTGCATTCAAGTAGCCATACTGAACATTATTCTGAAGATATTTGGTTTTTATTCTCCAAGAATCTTGTTCCAGGTACATATCACTATTATCCCGATTTCCCCAATGTAATTGATTTTGTATGCGATGCGCGATATGCCCCTGCATGGAGGCCTAAATCTGGATTATTCGTACTGGAAAAAAATAGCTCTGGAGTTGTTAAAGGAGAGTTTAGGTTTCATGAGGAGCCAGGGAATAAGGGGTTCGCAGTTTCGGATGGTAAGTTTTTTATAAATTTCCCTACTTCTGTTTCGTAGGAAAGGGCGGGAAAGGAGAACCAGGTGTCTAGTCCTGAAATAGGTTTAAACCGTTTCAAGACTAGATACCCCTTTGCTCTCATCACGTAGTTGATCCCCTGTGGGAGCGGGCTTGCTCGCGAATGCGGACCGTCATTCAACATTAATGTTGCTGACCCACCGTATTCGCGAGCAAGCCCGCTCCCACAGGATTTTGGGTAGGTCTTGAGGCCGCCGATATCACTTGTTGTGATCAATATCCAGCTTGGTAAACGTCACCTGCCCACCCTCACTGGTATACCCGGTGTTGTCCTGCACATACACCCCGGCCTTGAAGTACAGCGGCTTGTTGCGCCACGTCGCGCTGATTTGTGAATCCCACTGATAACCCGCTGCGCTCACGCCCAGTGCACCGCCGGGGCTGAGGTGGATCAGGTAGTTGAATTCGCGATCCAGCTTGATACCGGTGGCGAGGGTGATGACGCGGCTTTCGTCATCATCGGGGTGCATGCGCACTTTGATGACGAGGTTGCCGGTTTCGGTCTTGGTCTTGTACTGATATTCAAGCTTGACCATCGGTTTCTGGCTTTCATACGCGTGGATCTGGCCGATGACGATTTTGCCGGAGCTGGGCACCTTGTTCACCGCGAGGGTTGCGCGCAGGGTGTTGTCGGCGTCCGGGTAATACCAGTTGCGCAGGGTACCGTTGCTGAAGGTTTCGCGCAGTTCGGTGCGCGGGTAGATGGCGTTTTCGGTTTTTGACCCGGTCACCGGTGACCAGAAAAACAGCGTGCCGGTATCGGAATGGAAGTACTGATCCTTGAAGCCATTCACCAGTTTGGAGGTTTCGACGGTGTACGGCGGACTGCCGACGGGAACGCTGAGGTTCCAGGTTGCGAGATCGATCATGTCGGTTCTTCCACTCAATTCATCCTGAACGCGAGTGCCAGAAGCTCTAGCCCGCGCCTTTTCGGGCGGCAGTTATAAGCGTAGAGGAGTTTTTTGTTAACGCCCGTTTGGCAGATGATTGGCGTCAACATCCTGTCGAAATGCCATCTGTGCCGGTTTTCGGGGGCTGCAGGGGTGACCGTTAGTCGGTAAGTCGCAGCTTTGGCTCAATGATGGCGGCGTGACAGCTTCTGCTTTCACAGATCCGCGACTAGAGTGATGGCTCAGTAACTGTACGGTTTTCCCAAGAACCGGCCGATAGTCCGACAAGAGATGTCCCGACAAGAGAAGCAGCATGGAATGCGCGCAACCCCAGCCAGGTGAAGGCAGCTCTGTCCTTTTGATCGTTGATGATTACCCTGAAAACCTGATCAGCATGCGCGCGTTGCTGCAGCGTCAGGATTGGCACGTCATGACCGCCGCCTCCGGCTTCGAGGCACTCAATCTGCTGCTCGAACACGACGTCGATCTGGTGCTGCTGGACGTGCAGATGCCAGGCATGGACGGTTTTGAAGTCGCGCGGCTGATGCGCGGCAGCCAGCGCACACGTCTCACGCCGATCATTTTCCTTACCGCCAACGAACAGTCCCAGGACGCGGTGATCAAGGGCTATGCCAGTGGCGCGGTGGATTACCTGTTCAAGCCGTTCGATCCGCAGATCCTCAAGCCAAAAGTCCAGGCATTGCTCGAACACCAGCGCAACCGCCGCGCCTTGCAGCGCCTGAGTCATGATCTGGAGGTCGCGCGGGCCTTCAATGCCTCGGTGCTGGATAACGCGGCGGAAGGAATATTGGTGCTCGGCGAGGACGGCTTGATCCGCTTCGCCAACCCGGCGATTTCGCGGCTGCTGAATGCACCGGTGAAGGAGCTGGAGGGCAAGGAATTTCTCGATTATCTGCAGAAACCGCACATCCCGTTGTGGGCTGATTCCGAGCTGTTGGCCGGCTATAAACGCGGGGAGACCTTGCGTCTGCACGATGCGTTGTTACGCACGGCGCCGGGGCAGCAGGTGCCGGTGGCGTTGTCCTGCGCGCCGTTGCCGGCCGAGCAGCGGGCGATGGTGGTGACGGTGCTGGACATGTCAGTGGTGCGTCACCTGCATCAGCAGCTGGAATTTCAAGCGGTCACCGATCCGTTGACCGGTCTGCTCAATCGCCGGGGCTTTTATCAGACGGTGGAAAACCTGCTGCTGCGCGGTGAACGCAGCGACAGCAGTTGGGTGCTGCTGTATCTGGATCTCGATGGCTTTAAACGGGTCAACGATTCCCTTGGCCACGATGCCGGCGACCGGGTGCTGCGCTGGGTCTCCGAGCAGTTGAAGGCCTGTCTGCGGCCGTTCGATATTCTCGCGCGCATGGGCGGTGACGAGTTCACGGCATTGCTCGATCTGGAGTTCCCCGAGCAGGCGGCGAAGATTGCCGAGAAACTCATCGAGCGGGTGTCGATCTGTCAGCAGATCGAGGGATTGGATATTGCCCTCGGCGCGAGTATCGGCATCGCCACTTACCCGGACTGCGGCTCGAACCTCGACGGCCTGCTGCGCGCCTCCGACATTGCCATGTACGAAGCCAAGCGCGCCGGGCGTCAGCAGTATCGTTTTTACGATCACGAAATGAACGGCCGCGCCCGCTCGCGGCTGATGCTTGAAGAGAGCGTGCGCAACGCAATCGAGAACCGTGACTTCAATCTGGTGTATCAGCCGCAGGTGGCGATCGACAGCGGGCAGATCCGCGGTTTCGAGGCGCTGCTGCGCTGGCAGCATCCGAGCGTTGGCGATGTGCCGCCGGGGCTGTTCCTGCCGTTGCTGGAAGAGGCACGGCTGATCAGTCGGCTCGGCAGCTGGATTTATCATCGCGGCGCCGGCCAGCGCAAAGCCTGGGAAACCCTGTTTGCCGAAGACCTGGTGCTCGGTGTGAGTTTGAGCAACACCCAGTTCGGTCTGCCGAACCTGGTCACCGAATTGCGTCAGGTGCTGGAGCGGCACTCGCTGCAGCCACGGCAACTGGAGGTGGAAATCACCGAAGACGCGCTGATGCACAACCCCGACGAGACCCGCAAACAGCTGCGCCTGCTGCGCAATCTCGGGGTGCGGGTGGCTTTGGATGATTTTGGTTCGGGGCCATGTTCGCTGGCGCATCTGCGTGATCTGGAGTTGGATACGCTCAAGCTTGATCGACACCTGATTGCGCGGCTGCCGGATTCGACGCGCGACGCGGCGCTGGTCAGCAACGTGATCAATCTGTGCAAACAGTACGGCTTGCTGGTGATCGCCGAAGGCGTGGAAACCATCGAACAGTATCAATGGCTGCAAGCGCATGGCTGCGAATACGTGCAGGGTTTCCTGGTGGCGCGTCCGCTGACCTCCGAAGACGCCGCCAGCTTCGCCGAGCCCTTCGACTGGAGCGCGCTGCCGGTTTGAATTCGTTACACTGGCGCTCTTTTCGAACCGTATTGCCGTGCCCATGACTGCGTTGAAATACCTCCAGGCCTATCCCGCACAACTGCAGGATCAGGTGCGCCAACTGATCGCCGAACAGCGTCTGGGTGACTACCTGAGCCAACGCTATCCGGGGCGTCACGATGTGCAGAGCGACAAGGCGCTGTACAGCTACGCGCTGGACCTGAAGCAGGAATACCTGCGCAACGCACCGGCCATCGACAAGGTGCTGTTCGACAACCGCCTCGACCTGACGCACCGTGCGCTGGGCCTGCACACCACGGTCTCAAGGGTGCAGGGCGGCAAGCTCAAGGCCAAGAAAGAGATTCGCATCGCCTCGTTGTTCAAGGAGGCGGCGCCCGAGTTCCTGAAGATGATCGTCGTGCATGAACTGGCGCACTTCAAGGAATCGGATCACAACAAGGCCTTCTATAAGTTGTGTGAACACATGCTGCCGGGGTATCACCAGGTCGAGTTCGATCTGCGGGTATACCTGACGTGGCGGGACCTGCAATAGCCGCAACAAGGAGCGGGTAGATGGACGTCAGCAAGACCAAAAGCAGTTTTTACCGGCGCCTGTACGTGGCCTACCTGATCGACAGCGGCCTGGCCCCAAGCGTCCCGGCGCTGACCGAAGTGACCGGCATGCCCCGGCGCACGGCGCAGGACACGATCGCCGCGCTGGCGGATCTGGATATCGTCTGTGAATTCGAGCAGGAAGAGGGCGCGCGCAACCATGCCGGGCGCTATCGGATTCGCGAGTGGGGAGCGATCGATCGCGGGTGGATCGAGCGTAATCTGCGGCAGATCAAGACTGTGCTGGAGTATCCCTGAGTTTTGCAGTGTTTGAGCTGACGCCTTCGCGAGCAAGCCCGCTCCCACAGTCGATCGAGTTCCTTCAGATGGAATGCAATCAAATGTGGGAGCGGGCTTGCTCGCGAAGGGGCCCTCAAGGACGACGCATGCCGATATGCGGAATGTCATCCTCCAGATACTCCTCACCCGCCACCACAAACCCGTACCTGCCGTAATACCCCTGCAAATGCGCCTGCGCCGACAGATAGATCGGCACCTGCGGCCAATGCTTCCCGGCCTGTTTCAGCGCGTGTTCCATCATCACATGCCCCAGCCCTTTGCCACGGCCCTGCGGCGCAATGATCACGCGGCCGATCACCACGTCACCGCCCTGGGATTCGGGATCAAGCAGGCGCAGATAGGCCATCAACTGATCATCTTCCCAACCCATGAGGTGATGGGTGTCGCCGTCCAGATCCTGGCCGTCGAGGTCCGGGTAGGCGCATTTCTGTTCGACCACGAACACTTCCGAGCGTAGCTTCAGCAGTGCGTACAACTCTTCTTTGCCCAGATCACTGTGATGCTTGCAGACCCACTCGATTGTCATCTTCCGACTCCTTGAACTCCGTCGCCCGATACTAAGGGCACAGGCGCCGGATGTCTGTATGGCGGAACAGTCTGTGACAAAGGTCAAAATGCCATCATTCCTTTCTCGCGATAGCGGCTGCTTTGTGTAATCTGCTGGAAAGCGCTGTGCACTGGCTTCAATGAGCTACTGTTAGGGCCTGGGTTTCGCCGGTAAGGGGCCTTGGGGTTTTGACTGAAAACACGCTGGGCAGCCCGCCCGCTAAGGATTTTCAAGCATGCCGCGACTGCATCGAGCCTTTGCTTTGATCGGATTGCTCTTGCTGGCCCAAACCGCCTCAGCGGAGAAGTTGCGACTGGTGTTTGATATCTGGCCGCCCTTTACCGACGACACGCTGGTCAACGGTGGTCTGGCCACCGACATTGTCAGCACCGCGCTGGCGCGGGCCGGTTATGCCAGCGACTACGAGCAGGTGCCGTGGGCGCGGGCACTGCTGGGGGTGGGCGAAGGACGATACGACGTACTGGTCAACGCCTGGTACAACGACGAACGGACCAAAATCGGCCAGTTCTCTGGCGAATACCTGCTCAACCGCATCCGCTTTCTCAAGCGCAAGGACACGCCGCTGGAGTACGGCAGCCTGGAACAACTGCACACCTACCCGGTGGCGGTGGTGCGCGGTTATGCCTACTCGCAGGCCTTCGATGCCGATACCGCACTGGAGAAAGTCCCTGTGCATAACTTCGCCATGGCCGTGCGCATGCTGGCGGCGGACCGGGTCAAGCTGACCCTGGAAGATGAATACGTCGCGCGCTATTACCTGGCCCGCGAATCAGCCAAAGTGCGCAACGCCGTGGAGTTTCTGCCCAAGCCGTTGAGCGAGAACAGCCTGCATATTCTGGTAAGCCTGAAGAATCCGCAGCATGAGCAGATTGTGGCCGGGTTTGACAAGGCGATTGCGGCGATGAAGGCGGATGGCAGTTATGACAAGTTGCTGCGCCAGCATGGGATGTGAGAGCTGATCCAGAATTTGTTAAGTGGCTGATGGCCCTATCGCGAGCAGGCTCACTCCTACAGTTTGAAATGCGTTCCCTTGTAGGAGTGAGCCTGCTCGCGATGGCGTCTGATCAGCCGCCGCTGACCTCACTGGTGTCTTTGATCAGGTGCGCTGCCAACGTCCGCAGCGGCCCCAATTGCCGGCAGATCAGCGCCAGTTGCGTCTGCACCAGTCGCTGTCCTTCATCGATCTCGTCGGGCATCTGCTCCAGCTCATTGGCCAGCGCTTCCTCTTCGTCACTCTGAATCGCCACCGGATGTTTGTTTGCCAGGCCCTGGGCGATTTCGTCGATGCTCGTCGCCAGTTTCACCCCGGCGCCTTCAATCAACTGCTCACGCACATCGGCTGGCAATTGGGTTTCCCTGTGTGCGCCAAGCCCTGACAGGTAACTCAATAAGGTGTGCGACAGCACCAGAAAACGGAAACCGACGTCCGCTTCCTTACGGAAATGCCCCGGCTCCATGAGCATGTTCGCCAGCGTTGTCGACAGCGCCGCATCGGCGTTATGCGCGTTGCGGCGGGCCAGGCGATAGGCGAGGTCGTCGCTCTTGCCGGCGGCGTATTGCTGCATGATCTGGCGCAGGTAGATGCTGTTGCAGGTCAGGGTGTTGGCCAGCACCTTGTTCAGGCGTCGACCCTGCCAGTCCGGCAGGAACAGGAACACCGTCAGGCCGGCGATCAGGCTGCCGAGCAGGGTATCGAACAGGCGCGGCAGGAACAGCCCGTAGCCATCGCCGATCTGGTTGAAGCAGAACAGCACCATGATGGTGATGGCGGCGGTCGCCAGGGTGTAGCGCGTGGTGCGGTTGGTAAAGAACACCACCCCGGCGGCGATGGCGAAGCACGACTGCACCAGCGGGCTGGGGAACAGATCGAACAGCGCCCACGCCACGGTCAGGCCGATGGCGGTGCCGAGAATCCGCTGACCGAGCTTGCGCCGGGTCGCGCCGTAGTTCGGTTGGCAGACGAACAGGGTGGTGAGGATGATCCAGTAACCCTGCGACGGGTGAATCAGGTGCACCATGCCATAGCCGATACTCAGCGCCAGCGGCAGGCGCAGGGCGTGACGGAACAGCAAGGACGTCGGTGTCAGCTGCGTGCGCAGGCGAATCCATACGTCCTTGAGGTTGCGCGGCGAGCGATCGAGCAGGCTGCTGTCGGTGGCGTCCGCCAAGGCATCCGGGTTGCTCGCGTCGCTGAGCAAACGGTCGAGGGTGCCGAGGTTGGCTGCCAGGGCACGCAGCGAGCGCAGGAGGCCGCGCCACGCCGGATTGCTCTGGATGCGCAGGTGTTCGAGGGAGGCGTCGAGGTCAGTCAGCGCTTCGGCAAAACTGGCGTCGTAGACGAACGGCTGGCGCATCTGGATCGATTCGGCCAGCGCGCGGCAGGCCTTGCCCTGCTGGCGCAACAAACGCTGGCAGCGGAACAGCACGTCGCTGTGGAAGAACGCATCGGCCAGCGCGTTGTACGGATAGTGCGAAGAGCTGGCGCGCTCGTGGATGTCCTGGGCGAGGAAATACAGCTTCAGATAACGGCTGACTTTCGACCCCGGGCGACCGTTGCCGACCCGGTGCAGAATGATTTCCTTGGCACTGTTCAGCGCGGCGACCACGCGACCGTTTTGCTGCGCCAGTTCCAACCGTCGTCCTTCGACATCCAGTTGGCGGATCGGCTCGAACAGCGAGGCTTTCAGCTTCAGGTAGAAACCCAGTTCACGGAACAGCCGCGCCAGACTCTGCTGCACCGGCTGGTTGGAAAACATCGCTTGCCACAGCACCGAGAGCAGGCCGTACCACGCGGCACCGGCCACCAGCAGCATCGGCTCGTGCCAGAAATCGGTGACCGCGCCGCCGCGCTGATCCACGCCGATCATGGTGTAGACCGACAGAATCAAGGTCGCCGAGGCAATCGCGCCATAACGCTCGCCGAGTGCGCCGAGCATGGTCAGGCCGAAGCTGGCCAAGGCCAGGGCGATGGCGAACACGATGGGGTAGGGGAAGAGCAGTTCCACCGACAGCGCGGCGATGCTGAAACATACCAGCGTCACGGCGAGGGCGTTGAGGCGCCCCTGCCAACTGTCGTCGGTCTCGGCCAGGGCGCTGGCGATGATCCCGAGGAACAACGGGATCAGCAGGCCCATTTCATCCTGATACCAGCACAGCGCCATGCTGCCGGTCAGGGCGATGAACACCCGCACGCTGTAGCTGAATTTATCCAGCGCCCACAGGCGCCGCAAAGACTGACGAAACGAGGTCGAGGACATGAAGTGCGAAGGCCTTCCGAGGCGATGCCGCTAAATTGAGCCAGTAATGACGCCGACGCAATGGCGCCGATCACATCTGACAGCAAAAAGTGTTCCTTACTGCATCACACATAACAACTGTGGGAGGGGGCTTGCTCCCGAAAGCGGTGTGTCATTCAACATGCATGTCGACTGATCCAGCGCATTCGCGAGCAAGCCCGCTCCCACAGTTTTTTGATTTGTGTTGGATCAGACGTACTGCGCAGCAGCGTACCCCGAGGCCCAGGCCCACTGGAAGTTGAAACCGCCCAGATGCCCGGTGACGTCGAGCACTTCGCCGACAAAATACAGCCCCGGGCTTTTCAGCGACTCCATGGTCTTGGACGACACTTCGCGAGTATCGACGCCACCCAGCGTGACCTCGGCGGTGCGATAGCCTTCGGTGCCAGCCGGGACGACTTTCCAGCTGCCGAGCTTGTCGGCGATCTGCGCCAGTTCGGCGTGGGTGTACTGCTTCATCGGTTTGGACACGAACCAGTTGTCCGCCAGCAGGTTGGCCATCTTCTTGGTGAAGATCTCGCCGAGCAATGTTTTCAGTTCACTGTTCGGGCGTTCGGCCACTTGCTGTTGCAGCCATGCCGCAGTGTCGTGATCCGGCAACAGGTTGATCTCCACGGTGTCGCCCGGCTCCCAGAACGACGAGATCTGCAGAATCGCCGGGCCACTGAGACCACGGTGAGTGAACAGAATGTTCTCGCGAAAGCTCTGGTCGTTGCAGCTGACCAGGCAATCCACCGAAGTACCGGACAGCTCGGTGCACAATTCCTTGAGCTGATCGGTGATGGTGAACGGCACGAGTCCGGCGCGAGTCGGCAGCAGTTCATGGCCAAACTGCTTGGCGACCTGATAACCGAAGCCGGTAGCGCCCAGCGTCGGGATCGACAGCCCGCCGGTGGCGATCACCAGCGATTGGCACTGCAGCTGGCCGAGGGTGGTGTCGAGCAGGTAACCGCTTTCGACCTTTTCGATGGTCTGGATCGAGGTGTCGAGGTGCAGCTCGACGCCGACCTGATCGCACTCGTCGAGCAGCATGCCGAGGATGTCGCTGGATTTGTTATCGCAGAACAGCTGACCGAGTTTCTTCTCGTGATACGGCACGCCGTGCTTGGCGACCATCCCGATGAAATCCCACTGGGTGTAGCGCGCCAGTGCCGATTTGCAGAAATGCGGGTTATGCGAAAGGAAATTGCCCGGCTCGGTGTACATATTGGTGAAGTTGCAACGGCCACCACCGGACATCAGGATTTTCTTGCCGGCCTTGTTCGCATGATCGAGCAGCAACACCTGACGCCCACGCCCGGCGGCGGTCAGTGCACACATCAACCCTGCGGCGCCAGCGCCAATGATCACGACTTCGGTAGAGCGCAAAACGGTGTCCTCACACAAAATTCAAATTCACCGGAAACCAATGTGGGAGCGAGCCTGCTCGCGATAGCAGTGTGTCAGTCACAAAGATATCAACTGACAGATTGCATTCGCGAGCAGGCTCGCTCCCACAGAGATGTGCGTTGTTCTTAAAGGACCCGCACGCGCAGCGAACGGCCTTTGATCTTGCCGTTGTTCAAGCGCTGCAGTGCCTGCATGACCACGGTGCGTTCAACCGCCACATACGACTGGAAGTCGAAGATCGCGATCTTGCCGACCTGCGCGCCGGGGATGCCGGCATCGCCAGTCAGTGCGCCGAGGATGTCGCCCGGACGCACCTTGTCCTTGCGCCCGCCAGCGATGCACAGCGTGCTCATCGGTGGCTGCAGCGGGGCGCCGCCCTGGGACTTGAGATTGTCTACCTGATCCCAGTTCAGCGGAGCTTTCTGCAGCTGTTCGATGGCTTGCGCGCGATGCGCTTCGGACGGCGCAACGAGGCTGACCGCAATGCCTTTCTCACCGGCACGACCGGTACGGCCGACGCGGTGAATGTGGATTTCCGAGTCGCGGGCCAGCTCGACGTTGATCACCATGTCCAGCGCATCGATGTCCAGACCACGGGCGGCGACGTCGGTGGCGACCAGTACCGACGTACTGCGGTTGGCGAACATCGCCAGTACCTGATCGCGGTCACGCTGTTCCAGATCGCCGTGCAGGCCGACGGCGGAAATGCCCTTGGAGGTCAGGTGGTCAACGGTTTCCTGCACTTGCTGCTTGGTGAAGCAGAACGCCACGCAGGAAGCCGGGCGGAAGTGGTGCAGGACTTTGGTCACTGCGCTCATGCGCTCTTCCGGAGAAATTTCGTAAAAGCGCTGCTCGATCTGCGTGTCGTCATGGAACGCTTCGGCTTTCACCGTTTGCGGATCGCGCATGAATTTCGACGCCAGTTGCTTGATGCCCACCGGGTACGTGGCGGAGAACAGCAGGGTCTGGCGGCGTGCCGGAGTCTTTTCGATGATGTCTTCGATGGCGTCGTAGAAGCCCATGTCGAGCATGCGGTCGGCTTCGTCGAGGATCAGCGTGTTCAGGCCGTCGAGCACCAGCGAACCCTTGCGCAGGTGTTGCTGGATACGCCCCGGGGTGCCGACGATGATGTGCGCGCCGTGCTCCAGCGAAGCGATCTGCGGGCCGAACGACACGCCGCCGCACAGGGTCAGGACCTTGATGTTGTCTTCGGCGCGGGCCAGACGGCGGACTTCCTTGGCGACCTGGTCGGCCAGCTCACGGGTCGGGCAGATCACCAGCGCCTGGCAACCGAAGTAACGCGGGTTGATCGGGTTGAGCAGGCCGATGCCGAACGCGGCGGTCTTGCCGCTGCCGGTCTTGGCCTGGGCGATCAGGTCCATCCCCTTGAGGATCACCGGCAAGCTCTGCGCCTGGATCGGCGTCATCTGGGCATAACCGAGGGATTCGAGGTTAGCCAGCATGGCGGCGGACAGCGGCAGAGTATTAAAAGCGGTGGCGATGGTGGTCACGGGACTGGCCTGCAAAACAAAATGTCGCGCAGTGTAGCAGCCCCGTGCCACTTTCCTCGAAAGTTCTGGACGAACAGTGCCTGAAACCTATGGGAAGGGATTCAACTGTGGCGAGGGAGCAAGCTCCCTCGCCACAAAAGCATTCACTGTTTGTTCAGTGTTCAATGTGTTCATCCGGATGTTCATCCGGGCGTTTGACCCGGCGACCGTCCTCTTTCGACAGTTGCGAGAAGATCGTCGCCGCCAGCATCGCCATGATCCCGACCGTGACAAACGTCAGCTGGAACGCGCCCAGCACGGTCTCGACGCCATCGTTGCCGATCTCCGCCGTAAACCCGCCGAGCAATGCACCGGCGCAGGCTACGCCCAGACTCAGCGACAATTGCGCCACCACCGACAGCAAGCTGTTGCCGCTGCTGGCGCTGGCGTCGTCGAGGTCGATCAGGGTTACGGTGTTCATCGCGGTGAATTGCAGCGAGTTGATCGCGCCGAGAACCGCCAGCAGGCACAACAGCAGCCAGTATGGTGTCTGCTCGCTGACCAGGCCCATGCTCGCCAGCATGATCCCCAGCGCCAGAGTGTTGCCGGTGAGCACAATGCGATAGCCGAGGCGTTCGATCAGCGGCCGCGCCATCCACTTGGCAAACATCGCCGCTGCAGCCAGCGGCAACATGCTCATCCCTGCCTGCGATGGCGAATAACCCAGCGCCACCTGTAGCAGCAATGGCACCAGAAACGGCAGGGCGCCGCTGCCCAGACGGGCGAACAGGTTGCCGATAATTCCGACCGCGAAAGTCCTGGTCTTGAACAGCGAAGGGGCGAACAGCGGATTCTCGACACGCCCGGCGCGCAGCCAGTACGCCGCCAGACAGGCCAGACCGCCGAACAGCAGCAACATCACCCGCAGGTGCGGCAAGTGCAATTCGCCCAGACCTTCCATGGCTATGGTGATCAGGATCATCGCCGCGCCAAACAGCAGGAAGCCGAGGCTATCGAAGCGCGTGCGTTCAGTACCGCGCAGGTCGGGAATGAATTTCCACACCGCGTAGCAGCCGAGAACACCGACCGGCAGGTTGATCAGGAAAATCCAGTGCCACGTCAGGTATTGCACCATCCAGCCGCCCATGGTCGGGCCGATCAGCGGGCCGAGCAGGCCGGGAATGGTGATGAAACCCATGATCCGCACCAGCTCCGAACGCGGATAGGCGCGCAGCACCACCAGCCGTCCGACCGGCAACATCAATGCGCCGCCCAGACCCTGGATCACCCGCGCGCCGACCAGCATGCTCAGGCTGCTGGACAAGGCGCAGAGCAGCGAGCCGAAACTGAACAGCAGGATCGCGCCGAAGAAAATCTTCTTGGTGCCGAAGCGGTCGGCGATCCAGCCCGAGGCCGGAATCAGCAAGGCCACGGTGAGCATGTAGGCGATGACCACACCTTGCATGCGCAACGGGTCTTCGGCCAGATCCCGGGCCATGGCCGGCAGGGCGGTGTTGAGGATGGTCCCGTCGAGGGACTGCATGAAGAACGCAATGGCGACGACCCACGGCAACCAGCGGGCGGTGATGGCGTCGAGAGGCGGGCGAGTGGGCATGGAACCTCTTGTGGTTGGAGTTAATGCACAGGCTTTTGGTGGGAGCGGGCCTTCCCGCGGAGGGGGGGGGGTGGGCCCCCCCAGAGGTGGAGTGGGCCCCCCCCCCCCCGGGGAGGCCCCCCCCCCCCC